>NZ_JBEYSU010000009.1:0-254718 GCF_040704235.1 Micromonospora sp. NPDC047707 | reverse complement strand
TCTGTCTTCACAAACGACCATCGATGCCCTCTCTACTTGCGCTGGTCAACCTGCCACGCCGCTCAACCCAGAGTTGGGAATCACTCGTCTAGAGTCGCGAACACGTTTCGCGTACGACGGGAGGGCGCATGCCGACCGCACCGCTGCCACGGTTCCCCGCCGGGTTCCGCCTCGGAGTGTCCACGTCCGCGTACCAGATCGAGGGCGCGGTCGCCGAGGGCGGCCGCGGACCGTCCATCTGGGACACCTTCGCCCGCTCCCCCGGCCGGATCGCCGACGGCAGCACCGGCGACGTGGCCTGCGACCACTACCACCGGTACGCCGAGGACGTCGCGCTGCTGGCCCGGCTGGGCGTCGGGGCGTACCGCTTCTCGATCGCCTGGCCCCGCGTCCGACCAGCCGGCGACGGCCCGGTCAACGCGGCCGGCCTGGACTTCTACGACCGGCTCGTCGACGACCTGCTGGCGCACGGCGTCGACCCGGTCGCCACCCTGTTCCACTGGGACCTGCCGCAGCCCCTCGAAGACGCCGGCGGGTGGCTCGACCGGGACACCGCGTACCGGTTCGCCGAGTACGCCGACGCCACCGCCGCCCGGCTCGGTGACCGGGTGAAGCTGTGGATCACCCTCAACGAGCCGTTCATCCACATGAGCCTCGGCCACGGCATGGGCGTGCACGCGCCGGGCCGGATGCTGCTGTTCGACGCCTTCCCAGTGGCCCACCACCAGTTGCTCGCGCACGGCCTCGCCGTCGCCGCGCTGCGCACCCGCACCGCCGGCCCGGTCGCCATCGCCAACAACTACTCGCCGGTGCGGGTCCTCGGCGACACCGGGGCCGACGCCGCCGCCGGGGCGGCGTACGAGGCGCTGCACAACCGGCTCTTCACCGACCCGCTGCTCGGCCGGGGCTACCCGGACGGACCCGGCTTCGAGCCTGGCGTGGTGCGGAACGGCGACCTGGCGGTCATCGCCGCGCCGATCGACGTGCTCGGCGTGAACTACTACAACCCCACCGGGATCCGCGCCCCGGAGGAGGGATCGCCCCTGCCCTTCGAGATCGTGCCGCTCGACGGCTACCCGCGTACCGCCTTCGACTGGCCGGTCGTCCCCGACGGGCTGCGCGAACTGCTCAACTGGCTGCGCCGCACGTACGGCGACGACCTGCCGCCGATTCAGATCACCGAGAGCGGCTGCGCGTACGACGACGCGCCGGACGCCGACGGGCGGGTGCACGACCCGGAGCGGATCGCGTACCTCGACGGGCACCTGCGGGCCGTCCGGGCGGCGATCGACGACGGCGTGGACGTGACCGGGTACTTCGTCTGGTCACTCCTCGACAACTGGGAGTGGGCCGAGGGCTTCACCAAGCGCTTCGGCCTCGTCCACGTCGACTACCCCACCGCGACCAGGACGCCCAAGTCGTCGTACGCCTGGTTCCGGGACGTGATCGCGGCCGCCGGCGGAGGTCCGGCGACGTGACCACCGTGAACCCGACGCCGGCCGCGCTGCCGGCGGCGCTCGCCGAGCCGACCGTCCCGGTCCGGCGGGGCTGGATCGCGCTGCTCGCCGCGGCGAACCTCGGCGTCTGGATGGCGTTCTTCACCCCGATCCAGGTGCTGCTCCCGCAGCAGGTGGAACGGATCGCGCCGGCCGACAAGGAGACCATGCTGGCCGTGGTCACCGGCGTCGGCGCGCTGGCCGCGGTGCTCGCCAACCCGCTCGCCGGTGCGCTCTCCGACCGTACGGCCCCGCGCCTGGGCGGGCGGGCCTTCGGCCGCCGGCACGCCTGGACCGCCGGCGGCGCGGTGCTCGGCGCGCTCGCCCTGGTGCTGCTGGCGCAGCAGCGCACCGTCCTCGGGGTGACGCTCGGCTGGGTCGCCGCGCAGGTCTGCTTCAACGCGATGCTGGCCAGCCTCACCGCCGCCGTGCCCGACCGGGTGCCGGTGGCGCAGCGCGGCGGCGTCTCCGGCTGGGTCGGCATCCCGCAGGCGCTCGGCCTGGTGCTCGGTGTGGTGCTGGTGACCGCCGTGGTCACCGGCAACGCGGCCGGGTACGCCGCCGTCGCGGTCGCCGTGCTGGTGCTCGCCCTGCCGTTCGCCCTGCTCACCGTCGACGACCCGCTGCCGGCCGCGCACCGGCCGCCGCTGCGCCGGCTGCTCGCGTCCATCTGGGTGTCCCCCCGGCGCCACCCCGACTTCGGGTGGGCGTGGATCACCCGCTTCCTCGTCCAGCTCGGCAACGCCCTCGGCACCCTCTACCTGCTGTACTTCCTCACCGACGAGGTGCGCCTGGCCGACCCGGAGGGCGGCCTGCTGGTGCTGATCCTGCTCTACACGGTGGGGCTGGCGTCCACGGCGGTGGTGGCGGGGCGGCTGTCCGACCGCTCCGGGCGCCGCAAGGTCTTCGTGATGGCGGCCGGCGGCATCATGGCGGTCGCCGCGCTGCTGCTCGCCGTGGCGCCGGCCTGGCCGGTGGCGGTGGCCGCCGCCCTGCTGCTCGGCGGCGGGTACGGGGTCTACCTCTCGGTGGACGCGGCACTCATCACGCAGGTGCTGCCCCACGCGGCCGACCGGGCCAAGGACCTCGGGGTGATCAACATCGCCAACTCCGCGCCACAGGTGCTCGGCCCGGCGATCTCCGCGCCGATCGTGGTGTACCTGGGCGGCTACCCCACCCTGTACGCCGCCACCGCGGCGGTCACCGTGCTGGGCAGCGTCCTGGTACTGAAGATCCGCTCCGTTCGGTGACCGCCCCGAGTGCAAGGAAGGGACCCTTTTACAACACCAGGCGATAACAAGGGGCCCTTCCAAACCTGGTCGCGGACGCCCGTAGGCTGGGGGACGTGACGGTACGTGTACGCTTCGCCCCCTCCCCGACCGGAATGTTCCACGTCGGCGGCGCCCGCTCGGCCCTGCAGAACTGGATCTTCGCCAAGCAGCAGGGCGGGGTGTTCGTGCTCCGCGTCGAGGACACCGACGCGGCGCGCAACAAGCCGGAGTGGACCGAGGGCATCCTCTCGGCGCTGGACTGGATCGGCATCGCCCGGGGCAGCTACGAGGGCCCGTACTTCCAGTCGTCGTACGCGGGCGAGCACCGCGCCACCGCCGCCCGGCTGTACGAGGGCGGCCGCGCGTACTACTGCGACTGCACCCGCGAGGCCGTGCAGGCGCGGACCGGCTCCCAGCACTCCGGCTACGACGGTTTCTGTCGGGACCGGGGCCTGGAGCCCGCCGAGGGACGCGCGCTGCGCTTCCGTACGCCGGACGAGGGTGCGACGGTCGTGGTCGACCTGATCCGCGGCGAGCCCACCTTCGAGAACAGGCACATCGAGGACTTCGTCATCGCCCGCGGTGACGGGTCCCCGGTCTTCCTGCTGGCCAACGTGGTCGACGACATGACCATGGGCATCACCCACGTGATCCGGGCCGAGGAGCACCTGCCCAACACCCCCAAGCAGCAGCTGCTCTGGGACGCGCTGGGCGTCAAGCCCCCGGTCTGGGCACACGTCCCGGTGGTGGTCAACGAGAAGCGGCAGAAGCTCTCCAAGCGGCGCGACAAGGTCGCCCTCGAGGCGTACCGCGACGAGGGCTACCTGGCCGACGCAATGCGCAACTACCTGATGCTGCTCGGCTGGGCGCCGTCGGGCGACCGCGAGATCGTGCCCTGGTCGGTGATCGAGGACGAGTTCCGGCTGGAGGAGGTCAACCCGTCCCCCGCGTTCTTCGACGAGAAGAAGCTGCGCGCGTTCAACGGCGAGTACATCCGGGCGCTCCCGATCGCGGAGTTCGTCGCGGCGTGCCAGCCGTGGCTGACCGGCACCGACACCATCGCGCCGCCGCCGTGGCAGCCGGAGGAGTTCGACGCCGACGCGTTCGCGGCGGTGGCGCCGCTGGCGCAGACCCGGATCGCGGTGCTCAGCGAGATCGTGCCGAACGTCGACTTCCTGTTCCTCGACTCGCCCCTGATCGACGAGGCGGCCTGGACGAAGGCGATGAAGGAGGGCGCGGCGGAGCTGCTCGACGCGGCGGTCGCCGCCTTCGACGCGCTGGAGTCCTGGGACGCCGAGTCGATCAAGGCGGCGCTGGAGGCGGTCGGTGCGGAGCGGGGCCTCAAGCTGGGCAAGGCCCAGGCGCCGGTCCGGGTCGCGGTCACCGGCCGCACGGTCGGCCTCCCGCTCTTCGAGTCCCTCGAGGTGCTGGGCCGCGACCGCACGCTCGCCCGCCTCCGCGCCGCCCGCCTCCGCCTGTTCTGACCCCGCCCGGCCCCCTCCGCGCGCCGAGCGTGCACCTGCTGCCGGGACTCGCGCCGGCTGCAGGTGCACGCTCGCCGGGGCCCGGGTGACCGGGCGAGGACGGGCGTCAGGGGGTGGATCGGCGGCGGCGAAGGGCGAACGTGGCCGCTCCGGCGCCTGCCAGCGCGAGGGCGCCGAGGCCGGCCCAGAGCCACGGGGAGCCGTCGTCGCCGTCCTGGCCCGCCGTCGGCTCGGCCGCCCCGGCGGAGGCGGTCCCGGCGGAGGCGGTCCCGGCGGAGGCGGTCCCGGCGGAGGCGGTCCCGCCCGGGCTCGGCTCGGCGGGCGTGGCCGACGGTGAACCCGTCGGCGCCGACGGGGTGGCGGAGACCGACGGGTCGGCGGGAGTGCCGGTGGTCAGGGTGAACCGGACCTCGCCCGAGACGGGGTGCCCGTCGCTGGACTGGACCCGGTAGCCGACGATGTAGAGCCCGGCGCGGCCGGGCCGGAACGGCACGCTCACGCGGGTGCCGGAGAACGTCGGCGCGCCGCCGGCCGCCGCCACATTGTCCGGCCCGGTGACGGTGACCTCCGTCGTGGCGGCGTCGAGCTTCGCCAGGAAGCGCAACTCGATCCGGGCGGGCGCGGTGGCGATGCGCGCGCCGTCACGCGGGTCGCTGCCGGTCAACTGGTTGTGCGCGGCGGCCGGCGCCGGCGGCACCAGCAGCGACACACCGAGCGCCACGCCGAGCACCACTGGCCAGGCACCCGCCGCACGTGCGACCCTGCCCCCCATACACCCCTCCCGAAAGGTACGATCCGCCCGTTGATCAACGACCGCTGTCGAGTTAGTCGGTCGGGGATCGCAGATAGTTCCAATAACAGTTCCACAAGCTGCAACCAATCGCCGTCCGGCGGAGTCTTAGGGTGGGAGTCCGACCTGCGCGTCCGGTCACCACCGCCGACCCAGCAACGCGTGACCTGCAGCGAAGCCATCCATCGAACGGGGCGAGGAGGCGGCGATGGTCCGAAGGGTACGGCGACTTGTCGCCTTGGTCGTTGGGGCCCTCGCGACGGGGGTGCTGGCACTCGGCCTGGTCGACCCGGCGAAGGCGGCCCCGAAGCCGCCACCCGCGGGCGTGGACATCACCGGTACGGGCCTCGCCGAGCCGCTGCGGCTCCGCGCCAACCGCCACCCCGCCGAGGTGGTGGCCGTCATCGACCAGGTCAACTTCCTCGGCCGCACCGGCCAGACCACCGGCCCGCGCAAGGGCGACCTCGGTCCGAAGTACACGATCGTGGTGCTGTCCGGCGAGACGCCCAAGCAGACGTACGACCTGTACCCGAAGGCGGCCGGGGGCCCGCGCGTCTACCGGCCCGCCAAGCAGCCGGACTCGCGGCGTACCACCGCCGGCTGGTTCCTCGGCCGGCTCACCATGTCGGAGACCCTGCGGAACGTCGGGGTGCCGCTGGAGCGCCAGTTCGACACGGTGAGCGGTGGCGTCGGCGGCGGTGAGCGGGTCATCCCGGAGGACGCCATCAACCCCGCCCAGGACATCGACGAGGCGCTGGGCGAGCTGCGGCGGCTGCTGCTGCTCAATGTGGCGGTCGTGCTCACGATCACGACCGGTCTGGCGGGGATCGCGCTGCTGATCCGCCGCCGGACCCGCTGACGCCCGCAGCCGGGCCTCACATCTCCACGACGACCTTGCCGCGGACGTGGCCCGTCTCGACCAGGCGGTGCGCGTCCGCGGCCTGGTCGAGGGGGAACGTCCGGGCCACGTGGACGGTCAGCCGACCCGCGTCCACCAGCCCGGCCAGCACGCTCAGGTCCGCGGTCGACGGCTTGACGAAGACGTAGCTGCCGCCGAGGCGGGCCACGTGCTCCGGATCAGCCGTCGAGATCAGGCGGGCCGGCCGGGCGAGCAGCTCGGCCGACACGTCCAGGGCGTCGCCGCCGAACAGGTCGAGCGCCACGTCCACCCCGTCCGGCGCGAGCTTGCGCACCCGGTCCAGCAGGCCGTCCCCGTACGCGACCGGCTCGGCACCGAGGGAACGGACGAAGTCGTGGTTGTCCGGGCCGGCGGTGCCGATGACCGGTCGGCCCCCAGCGCGCGGGCGATCTGCACGGCGAGGTGACCGACCCCGCCGGACGCCCCGTGCACGAGAACGGTGTCGCCCGCGCCGGCACGCCCGAGTTGCAGCGCCTGGTACGCGGTGAGCCCGGCCAGTGGCAGCCCGGCGGCCTCGGCCCAGGACACCTGCACGGGCTTGGCGGCCAACGTGCGCTCCGGGGCCGGCACCAGCTCCGCGTAGGTGCCGTACTGGATGTGGTCGCGCCGGACGTAGCCGACCACCTCGTCGCCCACAGCGAAGCCGGTCACCGCCGGACCCACCGCCGCCACCACCCCGGCCGCGTCCCAGCCCGGCACCAACGGGAAGTGGCTGGGGAAGGCTCCCGCCAGATAGCCCTCGCGGACCTTCCAGTCGACGGGGTTCACTCCGGCGGCCCGCACCTGCACGAGGACGACGTCCGGACCGACCGGCGGATCGGGCAGCTCCCGCACGGTGAGCAGGTCGGCGGGGCCGTACTCGTCGATCGCGATGGCCTTCACGACCACCACGCTAGCGGCCGGACGGCGCCCGTGCGGTCAGCACCAACGGCGTGGCGGTCGCTCCCGGCGGGTGGCCCGCTGCCGGGGCCGGACCGGGCCGTGCCGGTGCGCGCCCGCCCAACCCGGCAGGGCACTGCGGCAGCCGGCGGGCGCGTCGTCGACCGGCGGCGCCGGCTCCGCCGACCGCTGCCGCGGCACCGCGACCTCGTCCTCGGCGCGCTCGGTCAGCCGCCCGGCGGGGGTCTCCCCCGGGTGCGCCGGCAGACCGCCGGCGATCCGCCGGTGGTGCTTGGCCGCCGGCTGCTCGTGGTGGCCCGGCCGGCAGGGCTCGCCCTGGGCGCAGCCGTGGTCGGCCTCCCCGTGCGCCATCCCGGTCTCCTCACGCTCGCCGTCGCGCGCCGGTGACAGCCCGGCGTGCCCTGTCACCGTACTGGCCGGGCCTGACGAGCTGTGCAGCACGTACCCAGTTCAGCGGCGCGGACGGCGGTGGAGATCCACCCGGCGGACGGCCGGGACGGGCGCCGCTGTGGTGGGATCGAGGCCATGCGACCGCCACCGTGGCTCGGGCCCGACACCCTCGGCCGGGACCTCACGCTGGCGGGCGCGTCGCTCGCGGGCGGCCTGATCCTGTACGGGCTGGGCACCCAGCCGCAGCTGCCCGGCGGGACGGGTGCGCCGGAACCGCTGTTCCTCGTGCCGCTGGTGGCGGTGTGCGTGGCGGTCGGGCTGCGCCGGGCCGCCACCCGGGCGAGCCTCGCGCTGGGCACGGCGGCGGTGCTGGCCGACCTGGCGCTGGGCGGCTCACTGGCGACCGTCCTGGTCTACACGCAGGTGCTCTACGACGCCTGCGTGTACGGCTCGGCCCCGACCTGGCGGCGGCTCCTGCGGGTCACCGTGGCGCTGAGCCTGCTCGCGGCCGTCGCCGGTGTCCTGGTGCTCGGCCGCTGGCAGGGGGTCGGCGTCGCGGCTCCGGTGGTGCTCGCCGGGGTGCTGCCGGTGATCACCGGGCTGAGCGTCCGGCAGTACCGCGACCAGGCCGCCGCCGAGCGGGTCCGCGCCGAGCAGACCGCCCGGCTGGTCGAGCTGGACCGGCGGCAGGCGGTGAGCGCCGAGCGGGCCCGGATGGCGCGGGAGCTGCACGACGTCGTCGCCAACCAGCTGAGCGCGGTGGCGATCCACGCCACGGCCGTGCTGTCCGTGCCCGGGCTGGACCGGTCGCAGGTGGAATCGGCCCTGCGGGTGATCCGGGAGAACAGCGTGCAGGGCCTCGCCGAGATGCGGCAGATGATCGGGCTGCTGCGCGGGCCGGCCGACGGTGAGCCGGGCGGGCACGCCACGGCCGAGGCGATCCCCGCCCGGTTGAGCGAGGTGGCGGCCGTCGTGGAGCGGGTCCGCGCCGCCGGACTGGCGGTACGCGTCCGGTGGCGCGGCGAGCCCCGCCCGCTGCCGGTCGGGGTGGACCTCGCCGCGTACCGCATCGTGCAGGAGTCGCTGACCAACGCGCTCAAGCACGGCGCGGGCGACGCCGACCTGGAGGTCGCGTACGAGCCGGCCGCGGTCGTGGTGCGCGTGGTGAACCCGCTGCGCGGCGGCGACGCGGCGGTGACCGGCGCGGGCGCCGGCCTGGTCGGGATGCGGGAACGGGTGGCGCTGCTGGACGGCCGGTTCACCGCCGGGCCCCGGGACGGGCGGTGGTGCGTCCGGGCCGAGCTGCCCGCCGGCGTGCTCGCCGGGGACGGGAGGACGACGTGACGGACCCGGTCCGGGTGCTGCTCGCCGACGACCAGCCCGCCGTCCGGGCCGGCCTGGTCCTCATCCTGGCCGGCGCGCCGGGCGTGGAGGTGGTGGGCGAGGCGCACGACGGCGTCGAGGCGGTACGGCTGTGCCGGGAGCTGCGGCCGGACGTCGCCGTGCTCGACGTCCGGATGCCCCGGCTGGACGGCATCTCGGCGACCCGGGAGATCGTCGCGGACCGGCTCGCCGACGTGCTGGTGCTCACCACGTTCGACCTCGACGAGTACGTCTTCGGGGCGTTGCGGGCCGGGGCCGCCGGGTTCCTCCTCAAGGACACCGACGCCGACGGCCTCGTCACCGCCGTGCGGACGGTCGCCCGCGGCGAGGGGTTCATCGCCCCGGCGGTGACCCGGCGGCTGATCACCGCGTTCGCGGCGACCGCACCGGCCACCTCCGCCGCCACCCGGGCGGCGGTGGCCGCGTTGACGCCCCGGGAACGCGACGTGCTCGCCTGCCTCGGGCTCGGCCTGTCCAACCAGCAGGTCGCCGACCGGCTGGCGATGGCGGAGAGCACCACCAAGACCCACGTCAGCCGGATCCTCGGCAAGCTCGACCTGCGCAGCCGGGTGCAGGCCGCCATCCTGGCCCAGGAGCTGGGCCTGCCGGTACCCCCGCCGGCCGGCCGGACACCGGAGCAGGGCGGCACGGCTCCCACCGGAGCCTGATCCACTCGTTGCCGGCGGCATGGCGGGGTCCCGCCGACGCGGAGACCGCCATGCCGGCGGCATCGCGTCGATCAAGGCGCCGCCGGGCCGGCCCGGGGTGCGGGATGCCGGCGAGCTGCCCCCGGCACGGCGGCCCAGGTCACGGCGTGTCAGGCTGGGGCCGTGAGCGAGCCGGACACCGAGCTGACGGCCACCCTGCGCCGCATCGAGCGGGCGGCCGGGGCGTTGGCCACCGCCAGCGTGGCGCGGATGGACGAGACCCTGCCGTGGTTCCGCGCGCTCCCGGCCGACCAGCGCTCGTGGGTCATGCTGGTGGCCCAGGCCGGCGCGCGCTCGCTGGTGCAGTGGCTGCGCTCCGGCGGCGGCACCGCCGACAGCACGCAGGAGGTCTCCGACGAGGTCTTCGCGACGGCGCCGCAGGCCCTGGCCCGCTCGATCAGCCTCCAGCAGACCGTGGCCCTGATCAAGGTGACCATCGACGTGGTGGAGGAGCAGGTCCCGCACCTGGCCGCCCCGGGCGAGGAGCCGCAGCTGCGCGACGCGGTGCTCCGTTTCTCCCGGGAGATCGCCTTCGCCGCCGCGCGGGTGTACGCGCGCGCCGCCGAGTCCCGTGGCTCGTGGGACGCCCGGCTCCAGGCGCTGCTGGTGGACGCGCTGCTGCGCGGGGACTCGCCGGACGTGCTGGCCAGCCGGGCCGCCGCCCTCGGCTGGACGGACGCCCCGCCGGTGGCGGTGGCCGTGGGCCGCTCCCCGGGCGGCGAGGTCTCCGCGGTGCTGCACACGGTCTACCGGCAGGCCCGGCGGATCGGCGCCGAGGTGATCGGCGGCGTGCACGGGGACCGGCTGGTCATCGTGCTCGGTGGGGCGGCCGACCCGGTCGCCGCGACCGGCGAGCTGCTCGAGGCGTTCGGGGAGGGGCCGGTCGTCGTCGGTCCGGCCGTGCCGAGTCTGGACGAGGCCACCGAGTCGGCCCGCGCCGCCCTCGCCGGGTTCCGGGCCGCGCCGGCCTGGCCGGCGGCGCCCCGGCCGGTTCCGGCCGCCGACCTGCTGCCCGAGCGGGCGCTCGCCGGGGACGCGGAGGCCCGCCGGCGGCTGCGGCACGACGTGTACGCGACGCTGGCCCGCGCGGGCGGCGAGCTGCTGGAGACGCTGGACGCCTTCTTCGCCGCCGGGGGGACGCTGGAGAGCGCCGCCCGGGCGCTGTTCGTACACCCGAACACGGTGCGCTACCGGCTGCGCCGGATCGCCGAGGTCACCGGGTTCTCGCCGCTCTCGGCGCGGGACGCGTACGCGCTCCAGGTGGCGCTCACCGTCGGCCGTCTCGACCCGGTGGTCACGGTGGTCCCGACCCAGACAATGGCCCCAGGCGTGAGGAAAACATCACAGACGGGTGATGATCTCGGCCGATCTTTGTAGGATCCCTCCAAAGGTCCTAGTGCGGTTTGGTCGGGGGCGGCACAGCGCTACCCGCGCGTATCCGGGAGAGTCTTAGACGTGCTCGCCGTACTCTCCCCCGGCCAGGGTTCGCAGAAACCCGGCTTCCTGACCCCCTGGCTCGATCTGCCCGGCGCCGAGGCGCGGCTCCGCTGGTGGTCGGCGCTCGCCGGGGTCGACCTGGTCCACCTCGGCACGGCCGCCGACGCCGACGAGATCAAGGACACCGCCCGCACCCAGCCGCTGCTGGTCGCGGCGGCGCTGCTCGCCGCCGAGCACCTGCCGATGTACGACGTCGCGCTCACCGCCGGCCACAGCGTCGGCGAACTCGGCGCGGCGGCGCTGGCCGGGGTACTTCCGCCGGAGGCCGCGATCACCCTGGCCGGCGTCCGGGGCCGCGAGATGGCCGCCGCCTGCGCGCTGGAGCCGACCGGAATGGCCGCCGTGCTGGGCGGCGACCCGGACGAGGTGCTCGCCGCGCTCGCCGCGCACGGGCTGCACCCGGCCAACCGCAACGGCGCCGGCCAGGTCGTCGCCGCCGGCGCGCTGGACGGGCTGGACAAGCTGGCCGCCGAACCGCCGGCGCGCACCCGGATCATCCGGCTCCAGGTTGCCGGCGCCTTCCACACGCCGTACATGGCCCCGGCGGAGGCGGCGCTGGCGACGGTGGCCGCCGGTATCACGCCCACCGACCCGGCCCGCATCCTGCTGTCCAACCTGGACGGCTCGGCCGTGAACCACGGCCGGGAGATGGTGCAGCGGCTGGTCCGTCAGGTCACCGCCCCGGTCCGTTGGGACCTGTGCATGCGGACGCTGGCCGACCTCAATGTCACCGGGGTGATCGAGCTGCCGCCGGCCGGCACCCTCGCCGGCCTGGTCAAGCGTGAGCTGAAGGGCGCCGCCGCGCCGGAGATCGTCACCCTGAACACCCCCGACGACCTGCCCGCCGCGCGGGACCTGATCGCCCGGCACAGCGGTATCGGCGGCCACGAGCCGGTGATCCAGTTCCGGGTGGTGGTCTCCCCCGCGGCCGGCACGTTCACCCCCGCGGCGGACCTGGCCGAGGGCGCCGGCCTGCGCAGCGGCCAGGTCATCGGCCACGTCGCCACCCGCCAGGGCGCGGTCGAGGTAACCGCGCACGACAACGGCCTGCTCACCGAGTGGCTGGCCCACCACGACGACCCGGTCGCGCCGGGGCAGCCGCTCGCTCGCATCGGCGGCCACGCATGAGCCCGACACCGCGCGCGACGCGGCCACGCAGGGAAGGACAGCTTCGATGACGGGCAGCCGGATCGTCGCGCTCGGCCACTACCAGCCGTCGCGGGTGGTGACCAACGACGAGATCGCCCAGCTGGTGGAGACCAACGACGAGTGGATCCGCGACCGGGTGGGCATCGTGACCCGGCGGATCGCCGACGGCGAGACGGTGGCCGACATGGCCGCCGCCGCGGCGGGCAAGGCACTGGCCGGCTCGGGCCTGACCGCCGCCGACATCGACCTCGTCGTGGTGGCCACCTGCACCTCGGTCGACCGCAGCCCGAACGTCGCCTGCCGGGTCGCCGCCAAGCTCGGCATCACCGCACCGGGCGCGTACGACATCAACACCGCCTGCTCGGGCTTCGCGTACGCCCTGGGCACCGTCGACCACGCCATCCGGGCCGGCGCCTCGCGCAACGCGATCGTCATCGGCGCGGAGAAGCTGTCCGACTTCACCGACTGGACGGACCGCTCGACCTGCATCATCTTCGGCGACGGCGCGGGTGCCGCGGTGGTCACCGCCGCCGGTGCGGACGAGCCGGCCGGTGTCGGCCCGGTGGTCTGGGGCTCAGTGCCGGAGCGGGGCGACGCGGTCCGCATCGAGGGCTGGCGCCCGTACATCCAGCAGGAGGGGCAGGCGGTCTTCCGCTGGGCCACCACCGCGCTGGCGCCGCTGGCGCTCCAGGCCTGCGAGCGGGCCGGGGTCGACCCGTCGGAGCTGGCCGCGTTCGTGCCGCACCAGGCCAACGCCCGGATCATCGACGGCATCGCCAAGCGCCTCGGCATCCCCGACGCGATCATCGCCAAGGACATCGTCGAGTCGGGCAACACCTCGGCCGCGAGCGTCCCGCTGGCCCTGTCGAAGCTGGTCGAGCGGCGGGAGGTGCCCTCCGGCGCCCCGGTGCTGCTGTTCGGTTTCGGTGGCGGCCTGACCTACGCCGGTCAGGTCGTCCGCTGCCCCTGAAGACCCGGCGCGGTCCCACCGCGCCGCCTTCGCCACCACGGCGGAGAACAACCCCCGATGAGAGGAACCAACCGCAATGACCCGTGACGAGATCACCGCCGGCCTCGCCGAGATCCTCGAAGAGGTTGCCGGGGTGAACCCGGACGACGTGGCCGAGGGGAAGTCCTTCACCGACGACCTGGACGTCGACTCGCTGTCGATGGTGGAGGTCGTGGTGGCCGCCGAGGAGAAGTTCGGCGTCAAGATCCCGGACAACGAGGTGCAGAACCTGAAGACCGTCGGGGACGCCGTCAGCTACATCGAGGCGCAGTCCTGACCATGGCACACACCGACGTCGTCGTCACCGGGCTCGGCGCGACCACCCCGCTGGGCGGGGACGTCGCGTCGACCTGGGACGCCATGCTCAACGGCCGCTCCGGGGTGAGTGCGCTCACCCAGGAGTGGGCCGCGCAGCTGCCGGTCCGGATCGCCGCCCAGCTCGCGGTCGATCCGGCCGGCCTGCTGGACCGCGTGAAGCTGCGCCGGCTGGACCGCTCCGAGGCGATCGCGATCATCGCCGCGCAGCAGGCCTGGGCGGACGCCGGCCTGGCCGACTCCGGGCTCGACCCGGAGCGGCTCGGCGTGAGCGTCGGCTCGGGCATCGGCGGGGCGCTGACCCTGCTCGCCCAGGACGACGTCCTCGAGGCGTCCGGCCCGCGGCGGGTCTCCCCGCACACCATCCCGATGCTGATGCCGAACGGCCCGGCCGCGTGGGTCGGCCTGGAGCTGGGCGCCCGCGCGGGCGTGCACTCCGTCGCCAGTGCCTGCGCCACCGGCGCGGAGGCGATCGCCCTCGGCATGGACATGATCCGCGCCGGTCGCGCCGACGTGGTGGTGGCCGGCGGCACCGAGGCGGTCATCCACTCGCTGCCGATCGCCGGCTTCTCCTCGATGCGGGCGATGTCGACCCGGAACGACGAGCCGGAGCGGGCCTCCCGCCCGTGGGACAAGGGCCGCGACGGCTTCGTGCTCGGCGAGGGCGCCGGCGTCCTCGTGCTGGAACGCGCCGAGCACGCCGCCGCCCGGGGCGCCCGGGTGTACGCGCGGCTCGCCGGCGCCGGGATCACCTCCGACGGCTACGACATCGTCCAGCCGCACCCGGAGGGGGCCGGCGCGATCCGGGCCATCGCGAAGGCGATCGCCGACGCGGACGTCGCCAAGGCCGACATCGTGCACGTCAACGCCCACGCCACCTCGACCCCGGTCGGCGACATCGCCGAGATCAAGGCCCTGCACCAGGCGCTGGGTGACCACCCGGTGCTGACCGCGACGAAGTCGATGTCCGGGCACCTGCTCGGCGCGGCCGGTGCGCTGGAGTCGATCGCCACGATCCTGGCGATCCGCGACGGCGTCGTACCACCGACGATCAACCTGGACGACCCGGACGACGGTCTCGACCTGGACGTGGTCGCCAACAAGGCGCGCCACATGGAGATCCCCGCCGCACTGAACAACTCCTTCGGCTTCGGCGGGCACAACGTGGTTCTCGTCTTCACGCGGGCCTGAGACCACAGCCTTGGAGGCTCACGTGACCACCACCGTTGCCGGCACGGAGACGTCCACCGTGGACCACCGGGATCCGGAGCTGCGGCTCCGGGCCCTGTTCGACGCGGGCACGCTGCGCCTGCTGGCACCCCGGGACACCTCCGGGGTGCTCTGGGCGCGGGGTGAGATCGAGGGCACACCGGCCGTCGCCTACGCGACGGACGCCACGAGGATGGGTGGCGCGATGGGCACCGACGGGTGCCGGCACATCGTCGACGCCATCGACACCGCCGTCCGGGAACGGGTGCCCGTGCTGGGGCTCTGGCACTCGGGCGGCGCCCGGCTGGCCGAGGGCGTGGTCGCGCTCGACGCGGTCGGCCAGGTCTTCGCCGCCATGGTCCGGGCCTCCGGCCGGGTGCCGCAGATCTCCGTGGTGCTCGGTCCCGCCGCCGGTGGCGCGGCGTACGGGCCGGCGTTGACCGACATCGTGGTGATGAGCGGCACCGGGCGGATCTTCGTCACCGGCCCGGAGGTGGTCCGCAGCGTCACCGGCGAGCAGGTCGACATGGAGCGCCTCGGCGGCCCCGAGCCGCACGGCCGGCGCTCCGGCGTGGTGCACGTGACGTGCCGGGACGACGAGGAGGCGCTGGCCGAGTCGCGCAAGCTCGCCGCGCTGCTGGGCCGCCAGGGCCGGCTCTCTCCGGACGACGTGCCCGCGTCCGGCGGGGACGGCCACGACCTGGCCGCGAAGATGCCGGCCGAGGCCAACCGCGCGTACGACGTCAAGCCCGTCGTGAAGGCGCTGCTCGACGCCCCGGGCGTGGAACTGCACGCCAAGTGGGCGCCGAACATCGTCACCACGCTGGGCCGGTTCGCCGGCCGGACGGTGGGCGTGATCGCCAACAATCCGCTGCGCCTGGGCGGCTGCCTCGACGCGTCCAGCGCCGAGAAGGCGGCCCGGTTCGTGCGGATGTGCGACTCGCTCGGGGTGCCGCTGATCGTGCTGGTCGACGTACCCGGCTACCTGCCCGGCCTGGGCCAGGAGTGGGACGGCGTGGTGCGGCGCGGCGCGAAGCTGCTGCACGCCTTCGCCGAGGCCGTGGTGCCGCGCGTGACGCTGGTGACCCGCAAGGCGTACGGCGGCGCGTACATCGCCATGAACTCCCGGTCCCTGGGCGCCACCGCGGTCTTCGCCTGGCCGAACGCGGAGGTCGCGGTGATGGGCGCCAGCGCCGCGGTGAACATCCTGCACCGCAAGAAGCTGGCCGCCGCTCCCGTCGAGGAGCGCGAGACGCTGCGCGCGCAGCTGATCGAGGAGCAGATCCGCGTCGCCGGCGGCGTGAACCGGGCGCTGGAGATCGGCGTGGTCGACGACGTCATCAAGCCGGCCGAGACCCGGCGCCGCATCGCCGAGGCGCTCGCCGCCGCCCCGGCCGCCCGGGGCGCCCACGGCAACATCCCCCTGTAGCGGGAGACGCGCGACAGGGCCCTCGGGGTGGTACCCGGAGGCCCTTCCGTTGGCCTTGACGGCCCGCACCCCGCCCGGTTTGCTGTACTGGCTGAAGATCGGTAACGGGGAGATCGCCGTGCCACGTCGTACCACCGCGGCCCTGCTGGCCGCGCTGACCCTCACCCTGCCGGCCGGCTGTGGCGGCGACGACGACCCGGCCGCCGCCGGTTCGCCGGCCCCGTCGGCGACCGGCGAGCCCTGGTACGACGAGATCACCACGGCCGAGCGGGACGGCGAGGTCGGTCCCGCCGGTACGCCCTGCCCGCTGCCGGTCACGTTCCCACTCGCCACGGGCTGGCGGCCCGAGACCATCGAGCCGCCCGCGACCGCCCCGTCCGGCGGCCCGGAGGCCGAGCTGGGCGCGGAGCTGATGGCGGCGCTCGGCCGGCGCGGCGGCGCCACCCTCCGGTGCGAGGTGGACGGCCGCCGCCGGGGCGGGGGCTTCCTGCGGGTGTGGACCGCCGACCGGGCCGGCGTCGCGCCCCGCGCCGCGCTGGACGCCTACCTCGCCGACACCGCGGTCGAGACGGCCGTCGAGCCACGGTTCCGCGACGTCACCGCCGGCGGTCTCGCCGCTGTCGAGGCGACCTGGCTGAGCCGCAGCGAGCTGCTGGGCGAGGAGAACCGCGGCTGGGCGGTGGCCGTCCAGGCGGATGGGCGGACCCTGCTGTTCACCACGAACGAGAGCCTGATCGCGGAGCGGACCGACGTGCTGCCGGCGTACCGGTTGGCGGTCCAGGGGCTACGCGTCGGCGCGTGAGCGTCGGCGGTCAACCGGCGCAGGTGGTGGCGGGCAGGCCGGGCACCGGCACCGGGGAACGACCGGCCGGCGGCGCCTTTCCGGCCAGCACCCGGGCGAGGGCGGTCATCGACGCCCGGCTCGACGAGTACGTGGCCAGCAGCGTCGGTGAGGTGGCCTTGGCCAGCACGTACGGGGTGTCCATGGCGACCGTCACCGCGGCGTCGGCACGCAGGTCGTCGGCGCCGTCGCCGTATCCGACGAGGTGGACGACGGTGCCGCCCTTCGGGACCACGCGCACCCCGGCCGACGTCAGCGCCTCGGTCAACGCGGCCCGCGTGTGCGCCCGGCCGCCGGAGGTGGTCACCGTCACCGGCCCGCGCACCGGCGCGCCGCACGGCCCGCGCAGCACGGTCACCGCGGCGGCGGCCAGCTCTCCGGCCGCGTCGCGGTGCGCCGGCGCGGCGAGCGTGGACAGGTCGGGGGTGGCCCGGCCGGCGAGGGTGAACTTCATGGTGAGCACCCGGGTCGCCGCCTCCACCAGGCGGGCGCGGGGCAGCGAGCCGTCCCGCAGGGCGGCGAGCAGCCCGTCGTACGCCTGCCCGACGTGCGGCGGCATGAGGATGAGGTCGTTGCCCGCCTTCAGGGCGCGCACCGCGGCCTCCCCGGGCGACCAGCGCTTCGCCGGCGCCATGTTCATCCCGTCGGTGATCACCACGCCCTTGAAGCCGAGCTGGTCCCGGAGCACGCCGGTGAGGAGCTTGTGCGAGAAGGTCGCCGGGGTGCCCGGGTCGACGGACCGCACGTCCAGGTGGCCGGACATCACCGCGAGGGCGCCCGCGTCGACACCGGCCCGGAACGGCACCCAGGCGCCGGCCTCCAGCGCCGCGCGTGGCTGGTCGAGCACCGGCAGGTCGGTGTGGGAGTCGGTGGCGCTGTGGCCGTGGCCCGGGAAGTGCTTGAGGGTGGCCGCGACCCCCGCGGCCTGGAGGCCCCGGACGGCGCCGCCGACCTGTGCCCCCGCCGCCTTCGGGTCCGCGCCGTACGAGCGGGAGCCGATGACCGTGCTGCGGGTGACGAGCACGTCGGCGACGGGGGCGAAGTCGACGTTGACGCCCATCGCCGCGAGTTCGGTGCCGGCGGCCCGCCAGGCGGCCTCGGTCAGCTCCGGCTTCCCGGCCGCACCGGCGGCGAGCGCGCTGGGCAGCAGCGTGACGCCGTCGGTGATCCGGGTGACCACCCCGTGCTCCTGGTCGGTGCCGATGAGGAACGGTGCCGCTCCGGCCGGCAGGTCGGCCGCGGCCTCGCGCAGCCCGCTGGTCAGCGCGCGGACCTGCTTCGGGTTGTCGACGTTGGTGGTCTCCTGGTTGCCCTTGGTGGGGTCGTCGGCGCTGAAGCCGACCAGGATCAGCCCGCCGAGGCGGTACTTCCCGATCATCTGGGCGGGGGTGTCGACGCCGGCGAGGGAGCGGTTGCCGGCGGCCGACGCGGGCGAGACGCGGTCCGCGGCGTCGCCGTAGGCGTACGGCATCAGCACCTGGCCGACGAGGTCCTCGTCGGCCAGGCGGGTGACGAGGGCGGCGGCGTGGGCGGCCGGGTCCCCGGCGGGGACCGGCACCGGCGTGGTGGGTGCCGCCGACGGCACGCTCGCCGCCGGTGCCGGGGGCGCGGTCTCCCGCGGGTCGGCGCAGCCGGAGACGAGCAGTGCGGTCAGTACGGCGAGCGCGACGCCGCCACGCCGCAGAGTTGTCGACACGCGAGTCATCCCACCAGTTCGACGCTAATCGGGGCAACCCGACCCTACGCGGGCCGACCGGCCACCGCCCTCGTGCGGCGCCGCCTCGCGGGGCCCGCGTGGGGCTCAGCCCACGCGGGTGAGCAGGGTCACCGGCGCGCCGTCACCGGCGTAGCGGTACGGCTCGAGCTCGGCGTCCCAGGCGGTGCCGAGCGCCTTGTCGAGGGCGTGCGCGAGGGCCTCCGGTGCCCGTGCGCCCGCCATGATGCTGCGCAGCCGGTCCTCGCCGAGCTGGATGTCGCCGGCCGCGCCGACGGTGGCGCGGAACAGGCCACGGCCCGGCACGTACATGAAGCGCTCCCCGTCGGCGCCGGGACTCGGCTCCTCGGTGACCTCGAAACGGATCATCGGCCACTGCCGGAGGGCAGCAGCCAGCTCGGCGCCCGTACCCGGACGACCGGTCCACCCGCACTCCGCCCGGCGGGCGCCGGGGTCGACGGGCTGAGCGGTCCACTCGAGGCTGACCGGCGCGGCAAGGACGCGCGCGATCGCCCACTCGACGTGTGAGCACACGGCGAGCGGGGTCGAGTGGACGTATACGACGCCACGCGTTGGCACGGTGACCTCCCGGAGAGCGAGGTGCGTCTTCCCCTACGACCTCGGCCAGCCGGGTGGCTTCTGGAACACATGATGACTGCTGTGACGGATGGTGCGCCAGAGAATCGGAAAATTCGCCGGTGGAATAGCCGGTCGGGTGACCGTGGTTGACCACCACGACGCGGTGACCAGCCAGGGATCGTGGTCGTGTACAGTTCCATCGGCGGCCTGTGCCGCGAACGTCTTCCGCGGGACCACCCACCGGGTGAAGCCCGCACCCAGCCCCCGGACGTCTACCGCGTCCTCCCGTACGTCTTGCAAGGAGTACCTCCGTGGCGAGCAACACCTCTAAGACCGCGCGCGCGTCAGTCCGGGCCGGCCAGGCTGGCCAGGGTGGCGCCCTCAGCGTGCTGGGCGAGTTCAAGTACGTGATCCCGCTGAACGGCGGCAAGCACGCCTACGTGCGGAACCTGACCAACGGCAAGACCGCGCACCTGCGCACCGACTCCGAGGCCTTCGTCGAGGAGATCCGGGTGCTGGCCGCGGCCGGTCACGCCGCCAAGATCCGGGCCGAGCTGTCCGCGCTCAACGCCGCCCACCCGGGCGACGGCTGGGACGCCACCGAGAAGCGCCTCGTCGAGGCCGGCGTCTTCGAGGGCTGAGCCCCTCCCGCAGCAACCGCGAACCGCCCGTCGGGACACCTCCCGGCGGGCGGTTCCGCGTCTGCGCCGGCCGCCGACGGGTCGACAGGGGACCCCTCCTCTACCGTCCGCGTCAAGAAGGGGCCCTTCCTTACTCCGTCAGCGGGGTGACCTCGCCGGTCGCGAGGTCGTACAGGGCGCCGACCACGGCCACGTGCCCGGCGCTGACCGGCGCGACGAGCAGGTCGTCGGCGCGCAGCGCGGCCACCGTCCGCTGCACGTGCCGCCGGATCGCCAGCGGGCCCACCCGCGGGTCGGACACACCGACCTCGGTGACCGCGGGCGCGATCTGGTCGACCAGGTGCGCGAGCGAGCCACCGGGCCGCTCACCGGCGCGCAGCGCCTCCACCGCCGCCGCGACCGCGCCGCACCGTTCGTGGCCGAGCACCATGACCAGCGGTACGCCGAGCTGCCCGACCACGAACTCGATCGAGCCGAGCACGGCCCGGTCCAGCACGTGCCCGCCGGTCCGGATCACACAGATCGAGCCGAAGGTCTGGTCGAAGATCGCCTCCAGCGGCACCCGCGAGTCGATGCAGCCGAGCACGACGGCGTACGGCTGCTGGTCACCGGAGGCGGCCGCGGCCGCGGCGGTGACGTCGTGGCCGTGGATCGGCTGGCCGCTCACGAACCGCCGGTTGCCGGCGAGCAGCTCGGCCAGCGCGGCGCGGGGCGTACCCCCGGCGCGGCGACCCGGGTGGTGCGGCGCTGCTGCCATGCCGGTCAGCCTGACCGGTACGCCGGGGTTCGCGGGCCGGGTTCCGAATCTTCTCCCGGGCGCGGTTGGCGTGATGTCATGACGGGTAGCCGGTGTTACCACCGGGTATCCCCGGTGTGACGGACTGGTGCGGCCCGGGGGAGGTGGCGATGCCGGAGGTACGGGAGGTACGACTGCCCGACGACGTCCGCCTGCACGTGGAGATCGATGGTCCGGCCGACGCCGAGGTGACGGCGGTGCTGCTGCACGGCTGGACGCTGGACGGGCGCGCCTGGCACCGGCAACTCGTCGACCTGCGGGAACGCTTCGCCGGTGCGGTGCGCGTGGTGACCTACGACGCCCGCGGGCACGGCCGCTCCAGCTGCATGCCGCTGCCGACCGCCACCCTGGCCCAGCTCGGCGACGACCTCGCCGCGGTGCTGGACGCGGTGGTCCCGGCCGGGCCGGTCGTGCTGACCGGTCACTCGATGGGCGGTATGACGATCATGGAGTACGCGCACCGCCACCCCGCGCACTTCGCCGCCCGCGTCGCCGGGCTGCTCTTCGTCGCCACCACCGCCGAGGGGCACACGCACACCGTCTACGGCCTCTCACCCCGGATCGCCCGGTTGATCCGGCTCGCCGAGACCACCGGTGCCGGCGTCCTGGCCCGGTGCGGGTCCTGGCGTCCGCCCCGGGCGCTGCTGCGCGCGCTGCGGCCCAGCATCCGCTGGATGCTCTTCGGTGACCGCTGCGACCCGACCGACATCCGTCTGGTCACCTCCGCGGTGGCCCGCGCGTCGCTACGCTCCATCGGCGGCTTCCGGGCCTCGATCGGGGCGCAGCACCGGCTGGGGACCCTGGCCGAGCTGGCCCATTTGCCGGCCGCCGCGCTGGTCGGGGACCGGGACCGGCTGACCCCGCCGCCGTGTGCCGAGTCGATCGCGGCCGCGCTGCCGGCGACCGAGCTGACCGTCTGCCCGGGTGCGGGGCACATGCTGATGATGGAGCGCCCCGACGAGGTGAACGGCGCCCTGGCCGGGGTGCTGCGCCGGGTGCTCGTGCGCTCCGCCGCCGCCGACGCCGGACCGTCGGCGGTGGCCGCCTAGCGCGTTCGCGCACCTCTGGCGCCGCCGGTGGCGCCGGGGCCGTACCCTCGTGCGGTTGGCCGGCGTACGGCCGCGCGTACCGCGCCGCCCTCGCCGTCGACGTCAGGAGGAGCGAGCGTTGACCGACCAGACCGCGCTGGAACAGGAGATCGCCGTCGAGCAGCGGCACCTCGACCGGGTGTACGCACGCCTGGCCGAACTGCGCCGGTCGGCGATCCGCGCGGAGAAGGAGGGCTACCGGCTGGCCCGGGTCGGCAACTTCGGCGCCCTGGTGGAACGGGACGCGATGGTGTTCCACGCGGCGCAGCGTCGGCACCTGTTCGACGCCGAGCACGAGGGGCTGGTGTTCGGCCGGCTCGACCTGCGCGACCGGCAGGTGCTGCACGTCGGCCGGCTCGGCATCCGCGACGAGAACGCCGCCACCCTGGTGGTGGACTGGCGCGCCCCGGCCGCCGCCGCCTTCTACCGCGCCACCCCGGCGCAGCCGCTGGACGTCGTCCGGCGGCGCATGATCCAGTCGAGCGGGGAGCGGGTCACCCGCATCGAGGACGACCTGCTCGACCCGGGTGCCGCCCCGCCGGACATGACGGTGGTGGGTGACGGCGCCCTGCTGGCCACGCTGTCCAAGGCGACCGGGCGCGGCATGCGGGACATCGTCGCCACCATCCAGCGGGAGCAGGACGAGGCGATCCGCTCCCCCGGCTCGGGGGTCACGATCGTCTCCGGCGGTCCAGGGACCGGCAAGACGGCGGTCGCCCTGCACCGGGCGGCGTACCTGCTCTACGCCGACCGCAGCCGGTACGCCGGCGGCGGCATCCTGGTGGTCGGGCCGTCGGCGGTCTTCGTCGAGTACATCGCCTCGGTGCTGCCCTCGCTGGGCGAGGACACCGCCACGCTGGCCTCGCTCGGCGCGCTCTTCCCCGGGATGCGCGCGACCCGCACCGACCCGCCGGAGGTGGCGGCGGTGAAGGGCTCACTGCGGATGCGGCGGGTGCTGGAGCGGGCCGCCCGTGACGCGGTGCCGGGCGGTCCCGGCGAGCTGCGTCTGCTCTACCGGGGTGAGCTGCTGCGGATCGACCGTCGCGAGCTGGACGCGATCCGGGACCGGGCGTTGCCGCGTGGCGCCCGGCGTAACGAGGTCCGCCGGGCCGGATTCGACGGCGTCTTCGCCGCGCTCTGGGCGCAGGCCCGGCGGCTGGGCGTCCCGCGCCTGCCGGAGCAGCGCGCGTTCGAGGACGAGATCGCCGAGCGGCCGGAGTTCCGCGAGTTCCTCAAGGCGTGGTGGCCCCGCATGCATCCGCGCCACGTGCTCGGGTGGCTGGCCCGCCCGGACCGGCTGCGCCGGTACGCGGGCGGGGTGCTCTCCGGCCGGGAGATCCGGCTGCTCACCGACGCGTACCGGACGTTGGACCACCAGGGGCTGACCATCGCCGACGTCGCGCTGCTGGACGAGCTGGACGCCCTGCTCGGCAAGCCGATGAAGCCGGCCCGGCCGAAGCGGGACCCGTTCCAGCTGGCGGGCGGGGTACGCGAGCTGAGCACGTTCACGGAGCGGCAGCGCGCCGCCCGGGAGGCGGCCCGCCAGCGCCCGGAGGACTACCGCGAGTACGCCCACGTCGTGGTCGACGAGTCGCAGGACGTCTCGCCGATGCAGTGGCGCATGATCGGTCGACGCGGGCGACTCGCGTCGTGGACGGTGGTGGGCGACCCGGCGCAGACGGCGTGGACCGGCGACCCGGACGAGCTGGTGCGGGCCCGCGACCAGGCCCTCGGCCGCCGCCGCCGGCAGCACTTCACGCTCACCACCAACTACCGCAACTCGGCCGAGATCTTCGCCGTGGCGGCGGCGGAGATCCGGCGGCTCGACCCCGACCTGCCGCTGCCCACCGCCGTCCGGTCGACCGGCGTCGACCCGGTGGAGCTGGTCGTGCCGCCGGCCGAGCTGGAGACGTCGGTGGTGGAGGCGGCCAGTGCGCTGCTCGCCGAGGTCGCGGGGACGGTCGGGGTGATCACACCGGTGCCGCGCCGCGACGAGGTCGCCGGGTGGCTGGGCGGGCTGGGCGCGCCGCGCCTGCAGGTGGTGACGAGCCTGGAGGCGAAGGGCATGGAGTACGACGGGGTGGTGCTGGTCGCTCCGAGCGAGATCCGGGCCGACGCGGCGTCGGGCGTACGGACCCTGTACGTGGCGCTGTCCCGGGCGACGCAGCGGCTCACGACGGTCGACCCGACCGGCTGAGGATCGGGTGGCCGACCTCAGTTGCATACATAGCGATGTGAGCATAGATTGGACGCGAGTCCGGACGGGTGACGGAAGGTGTCCGCGTGGGCGCAGGTCATGACCACCACCACGGGTCGGTCGCGAACGCGGCGCAACGGCACCGCGGACGCCTCTGGGCGGCCTTCGCCCTGCTCGCCACCCTGATGGTGGTGGAGGCCGTGGCCGCGTTCCGCACCGGCTCGCTCGCCCTGCTCAGCGACGCCGGACACATGTTCACGGACGTGCTCGGCATCGGCATGGCCCTGGCCGCGCTCACCGCCACGCGCCGGACCACCGGCGACCCGCAGCGCACCTTCGGCCTCTACCGGCTGGAGGTGCTGGCCGCGCTCGCCAACGCCGTGCTGCTCTCCGGTGTCGCGATCTTCGTGCTGGTCGAAGCCGTCCGGCGCTTCGGCGACCCGCCGGAGGTGCAGACCGGTCCGATGCTCGCGGTGGCCGTCCTCGGCCTGCTCGCCAACGTGGGCGCCTTCGCCCTGCTGCGGTCCGGCGCCCGGGAGAGCATCAACGTGGAGGGCGCCTACCTCGAGGTGCTGGGCGACCTGCTCGGTTCGCTCGGCGTCATCGGCGCCGCACTCCTCATCGCCGCCACCGACTGGTGGTGGGCCGACCCGCTGGTCGCGGTCGCCATCGGCGCGTTCATCCTGCCGCGCACCTGGCGGCTCGGGCGGGCGGCGCTGCGCATCCTCGTCCAGGCCGCCCCGGAGCACCTCCAGGTCACCGCCGTGCACGACCGGCTGGTCGCCGTCCCGGGCGTCACCGAGGTGCACGACCTGCACGTCTGGACCCTCACCTCCGGGATGGAGGTAGCGTCCGCGCACCTCACCCTGGCCCCCGGTGCCGAGGTCGGCACGGTCCTCGCCGCCGCGCGGACGGCCCTGCGGGACGACTTCCGCATCGAGCACGCGACGTTGCAGATCGAGCCCGGTGCGGCCCCTGGGAGCTGCGGGGCGGTTGAGTGGTAACGGACACATCCGTGGTCTGAGCGGCTATTGTCCATTGATGTCGGATTAGGCGGTGACCACGCGGACACCGTCAGTCACATCCGCTGCACCTGCCCCAACCGTCCCGGTAGGCTCTGTTCCGGCCTCCGCCAGGCGGCACGCACCGGTGCCGGCGGTGGCCGCCGCCTAATCGCCCGCAGGGCGAGCCGGGGAACCAGGTACCTGGGGTGCATCCGCGTCGAGCGGTAGGGATCTTCCGTCCCGAACCCGTCAGCTAACCCGGTCGGCGGCTGACGGAAGGACATGTGGACAGATGCCAGAAGTGGCACCCGTACGACGACGCGCCGCCCGCGTGGCGGCCCTGCTCAGCGCGGCGCTCACCCTCGGTCTCGCCGCCACGCCGGTCGCCTCCGCGGCGGCCGCTCCCCCGGCCCGCCAGGCCGCCGCACCCGGCGACCCGGAAGGCGGCACCCCCGCCCTGCGCGCCCAACTCGAGGCGGCCAGCAAGGGCTTCCTGGACGCGAAGCGGGCCCTGGACACCTCGGTCAAGCGCCAGCAGCAGCTCGCCGAGCAGCTCAAGACCACCGAGACCCAGCTCACCGAGCGGACCTCCCGGGTCGGCCAGATCGCCGGCCTCGCGTACCGCACGGGGCGGCTCGGCACCGCGTCGGCGCTGCTCAACAGCACCTCGCCGGAGGGCTTCATGGACCGGGCCGCCGCGCTCGACGCGGTGGCCGCCAACGAGGACCAGGCCCTGCGCGAGCTGCTGGAGACCCGTGAGCAGGTCAGCAAGGCCAAGCTCGCGGTGGAGGTGGAGATCACCGAGCAGCGCAAGCAGCAGGCGGTGATGGCCAAGCGCAAGCAGCAGGCCGAGAAGGCGCTGACCGTCGCGAACTCCCGGGCCGAGGCACCCGCCGCCAGCCGGAGCGCGTCCCGGACGGCCGCACCCGCCCCGCGTAACTCGGACGGCTCCTGGCCGTCGGAGTCGTGCAGCGTCAACGACCCGACGCCCGCGAACGGCTGCATCACCCCGCGCACGCTCCACGCGCTCAACCAGGCCAAGGCGGCCGGGTTCACCCGCTACGTCTCCTGCTACCGCTCCGGCGGGTCGGGTGAGCACCCGAAGGGCCGGGCCTGCGACTTCGCCGCCCAGAAGAACGGCTTCGGCGGCGACGCGACCGGCGGCGACCGGACGTACGGCAACAACCTGTCGGCGTTCTTCGTCAAGAACGCCGACCGACTCGCCGTGCTCTACGTGATCTGGTACCGGCAGATCTGGCTGCCCAGCAGCGGGTGGAAGTCGTACAGCGGGGCGGGCGGCGACCCGTCCAGCGACCACACCAACCACGTGCACCTGTCCGTGTACTGACGCCGCTCGGCCCGGTGCCCTCCCGACAACGGAGGGCCCGGGCGCCGTCGTTCAGGCGGCCGGCGGACCGGCGTCCAGCATCGCCCCGAGCCGGCTGGCGAGGCCGAGGTGAGCCGACCGGGCCTGCGCGAAGGCGTACCCGAACAGCGGCGCCGGCGCGGCGAGGGTGATCTCCACGTCGATGCGGACACCGTCCGGCTCGGCCTCCAGCCGGGTGCGGTTGCGGACGGTCGTCGCCGGCCACTGCCGGGCGACGGTCACCACCTCGTCGGCGGTGGCGACCAGCACGTCGGCCCGGTACGTGACCGGAAGGCGCACCGGCCCGACCGCGAGCCGGTCGGTGATCGCGTAGCTGGCGTGGGTGCCGGAACGCGGCCGGAGCCGCCGGACCCGCACGATCAACGGGTGTAGCTCCACCTGCCGGACCGGGTCGGCGAGCACCTCGGCGGCGACCGCCGGTGAACAGCGAGCCTGGACGGTGTAGCTGAAGGATCCTCGCCTGAGCACGCCGTCTCCCCACCGTCGTCGCCTCGCCAGATCGTCGCCCACCCGCGCGGGTGCTGGCAACGTCCGGCCCGACACCTTGGGGACACCCGGAATTCACCCACCCGCCCGACTACGGTCGGCTGATGGGGTACGACGGTCCGTGGTGGACGGCGACCCGGGTGGGAGGCGATGCCGGTGAACGAGCACGTGATGGTCTTCGCGCCGACGCCACGGCTCACGGTCACGGTCGACCAACCGAGCGAGGCCCCCGAGCTGCACCTGCACCCTGGTGGCCAGGGCGTCTGGCAGGCGCGCATGATCATTTCGCTCGGGGTCGACGTGGTGCTCTGCACGGCGCTCGGCGGTGAGGTCGGCCAGGTGCTGGAGCCGCTGCTGGTCAGCGAGGGGGTCGACCTCAAGACGGTGGTCCGCGACTCCGGCGGGAACGGCGGGTACGTGCACGACCGCCGCGAGGGCACCCGCCGGGAGGTCGTGGACGTACCGGGTGAGGCGCTCGGCCGGCACGAGCTGGACGAGCTGTACAACCTGGCCCTCGGCGAGGGGCTGCGCGCGCCGGTCAGCATCCTGAGCGGACCTCACCAACCGCACCTCGTCCCGGCCGAGCTCTACCGGCGCTTCGCGGCCGACCTGCGGGCCAACGGCGGCAAGGTGGTCGTCGACCTGGCCGGCGAGCACCTGGCCGCCGTGCTGGACAGCGGCGTCTTCTTCCTCAAGGTGAGCCACGAGGAGCTGATCGCCGACGGCCGGGCCGCCGGCGACGACGAGGACCAGCTCGCGCGGGCGATGTACGACCTGCACGCGGGCGGCGCGGAGAACGTGGTGGTGAGCCGCGCCGCCGAGCCGGCACTCGCCCTGGTCGACGGCGAGGTGTTCGAGGTGGAGATGCCCCGCCTCCAGGCCGCCGACCCGCGCGGGGCGGGCGACTCGATGACCGCCGGGGTGGCCGCCGTGGTGGCCCGGGGTGGCGACATCCGGACGGCGGTCCGCACCGGGGCCGCGGCGGGGGCGCTGAACGTGACCCGGCACGGGCTCGGCACCGGCCGGCTCGACTCGATCCGGGGGCTGGTGGAGCGGGTCCGGCTGGTGCCGGCGGGCAGCCGCCAGCAGGAGCGTACGACTCCGGACGAGCTGGCGGACCGGGCGGCCGAGCGATGACCGTGCGAGTGCTCATCACCAACGACGACGGGATCGCCGCACCCGGCATCGCGGCACTGGCCCGGGCCGCGGTCGACCGGGGCCTGGACGTCGTGGTCGCCGCGCCCCGCGAGGAGGCGAGCGGCACGAGCGCGGCGATGACCGCCGTGGAGCGGGACGGTCACGTGGTGGTCGATGTGCATCCGCTGCCCGGGCTGGACGGGGTGCCGGCGTACGGGGTGGGTGGCTCGCCCGGCTTCATCGCGCTGATCGCGGTGCACGGGGCGTTCGGGCCGCCGCCGTCGGTCGTGCTCTCCGGCGTGAACCGGGGCGCCAACGCCGGCCGCGCCGTGCTGCACTCCGGCACGGTGGGTGCCGCGTTCACCGCCGCCGCCAACGGCTGCCGGGCGATGGCCGTGTCCCTGGACGTGCTCTCCGCCGGCGAGGCCACCGCCGTGAGCGGCGGCGCGGCGGTGGCGGCGGCCGCCCGGGTCCGGGACGCCGAGCGGCACTGGTCGACCGCCGCGCACGTGGCCCTGGACCTGCTGCCCCGGCTGACGGCCGGGCCGGTGGAGAGCGTACTCAACGTGAACGCCCCGGACGTGCCGCTCGCCCGGCTGCGGGGCGTACGCCGGGGCCGGCTGGCCAGTTTCGGTCAGGTGCAGATGACGGTGGCCGAAGCGGGGCACGGCTTCGTACGGACGGCGCTGGAGGAGCCGGGCGAGGCGGCGCAGACCGGCACCGACGTGGCGCTGCTCGCCGAGGGGTACGCGTCGGTGACGGCGGTCCGGGCGGTCACCGAGGTGCACGACGTCGACCTCACCGGACTCGACCCGGACTGACCGGCCCTCGTTTCCTCACCGGGCTCGGCCCTCGCTTCCGCGGCGGGCTCGGCCCGGCCTGAACGGCCCTCGCTTTCGCGCGGCGGGCTCGGCCCGGACGGACACTCGCTCAGGCGCCGGGGAGGACCTCCGGGGCCGGGGTGCCCGCGTAGTAGGGCTCGGGGGCGCCGAAGAGCCCGAGCAGGCCGGTCACCCAGAGCTGCCGGTGCACGAACCGGCTCGGCTCGGTGACCACGAGCTTGACGCCGCTCACCTCGGCGGTCTGGAAGCCGGCGACCATCGCGCTGATGCCGACCGAGTCGATGAAGGTCACCAGCCGCATGTTCAGCTCGATGCGGGCGGGACGCCCCTTGGCCAGCACCTCGGCGATCGCCTCGCGCACCTCGTACGCGGTGTCGACGTCGATCTCGCCGCGCGGCGCGATCTCGACGACACCCCCGGACTGCACCGACTTCACGATCGACAGGCTCACGCGAGCACCTCCACTCGCCCGTCCGACGGGCGCCTCATCAGTACGCGGGCCGCGACCGAGAGTATTCCTCCGACGCCCTCGGTCGCCACCCCTCAGGATGAGCAATTCTTGTGGTCCGGGGCACCAAGCCGCCTATATCCGGACATTTCACCTTCTGTTTCCCGACAATCAACCGCCGCTGACGGCCGCCGAACCAGGGTAGCGGGCTTCGGCCACTCCGGCCGCAACCCGACCTCCCGGGCGTGCCCGCCACCCGGCGCCCACCACCTTGACCTGCGGTCCGCCACCCTGCGACGGCGCCCGCCGTGCGCCAGGAGGCCGCGTGTCGCCCGCCAAGATCCGGACACCATCCGGGATGTTGTCCCCTCCGAGGACCGGTGATGCCACTACTTCGGGGAAGTTGCGCGTGGACGGTTCGGCAGGGTTGTTTCGTGTGCCTAGCATCGGCGGGCAGGACGGTACCGCGACGGAGAGGACGATCGATGATCCGGAGACTTGCCGCGCTGGCCGGGGTCGGCGCGCTGCTCGCCCTCATGCTGGCCTGCGGCTTCGGCGGCGGCGGGGACGACGACGATGACGACGACGACGACTTCGCGCGCGGTGTGACGGCGGCGGTGGTCGCCCTGCGCTGACCCCCGGTTTGCGGCATCCCGTCCCGGGGCAATGCCGGACCAGGAGGACCGTGACCCGCCGGAGAGACGCCGAGTCCGAAGTGGCCGCCGGCTTCGGCACCCCGAGGAGGTAGACATGTTCGGAACCAAGCTGCTGGACCGCCGTGGCAGGCCGGAGCGGATCGCGGATCAGGCGTGGCAGCACCTGGCCTCGGCGGTCAGCTCCGCGGGGGACAGCGTCCGTGACACCGCCCGTTCCGCCCCCCGGGGCGGCACCGACCTGGCCGACGACGCCAGCGACCTGGTCGGCGCGGCGGCCGAGGAGGCCCGGCGTCGGGCCACCCTGGCCTTCGACGCCCTCGCCGGCCGCCGGCCGGCGCTGCCGTGGACCCTGCTGATCAGCGCCGCCCTGGTCGGTGCGGCGATCGGCTGGGCCGCCGGCACCGCGGCGCGCGCGGTGGGCAGCCGCTCGGACCGGTCGGTCGACGACATCGAGTTCGTCGACGTGGACCGGCCCAGTTCCCCCGCCAACCTGGACGGCTGAGCAGAACGCACCGGACGGGCCCCGGACGACGCCGTCGTCCGGGGCCCGCGCTGCCCCTCGCCAGGGGCGCCGGATCGACGGCGGTCAGCGGGCGGTGCAGGTCGGTGCCGACGGGGGGCTGTTCGTCGTCGTCCAGCTCGCCAGGAAGCCCACGGTGGTGGTGGCGCCCGGGCTCAGGTTTCCGTTCCAGCCGGCGTCGCGGACCGAGACCGTCGCTCCGGACTGGGTGTGGGTGCCGCCCCAGAGCTGGGTGATCCGTTGACCGTTCGGGAAGGTCCACCCGACGGTCCAGCCGGCGATCGCGCCGAAGCCGACCGTGTGGACGACCTGCTGGCCGGCGTCCCCCGGCGCCCAGACGAACCGGCTGCCGTCGGCCGCCGCGGCGACCGTGCCGCCGTTGTTGAAGCCGCCCGGCTCGCCGCCCTGGAACCAGTTCGCCCCGCCGTCGGTGGAGAAGGCGACGTGGCTGTCGTTCGGGCGGTCGGCGTCGGTGAAGTTGCCCGCCCGGACCATGACCGAGGGGTTGGCCTCCGCGTAGTCCAGGCTGGTGGTCCTGGTGAAGACCGGCTGGGTGAACATCGTCGACGGCACCACGTCGTGGTTGGTGTGCCGGAAGCCGCCGATGTCGCCCAACGCGCTGACCAGCGGTGCGCCGGAGGGCGGGCTGACCAGGTCGAGCACGGCGGTCTCCTCCAGCCCCTTGACCATCGGCCGGATGGTGAAGGTGCCGCCGGTGTCCCACCTGGTGAGGTCGGTGCTGCCGTAGATGGTGGCGCCGGTGCCGTACAGGAACCGGTCGGAGTCGTGCGGGTCGATCTCCACCGACTCGTTCATCCAGCCCAGCTTCGGCGCCTCCTCCGGTGGCGACGGGTTCGCCCCGAAGGTCAGCCACGGCACCGAGCTGATGTCCATCGTGTACTTCTTGGCCCGGTTGGGGTAACTGCTCCAGTCCCAGATCCGGCTCCAGGTGGCGCCCCCGTCGGTGCTGCGCCAGAAGACCGCGTCCGGCCACCAGGAGATCTGGGTCGCGACCAGCAGCGTGTTCGGGTTCTTCCGGTCGATGGTGAGGCCGCTAGGTCGTGCCGCCGTCGGTGCTGCGGTAGACCGGGTTCTCCTTGTCCGCCACACCGACGTAGACGGTCCGCGTGGCAGCCCCCGACGTGCCCGTGGCCCGGTCGAAGGCGACCCAGGTCAGACCCTGGTTCTGGGCCTGGTAGCCGCTGGTGTCGTTCGGGTCGGCGACGTAGTTGCCGGCGTTGGGGAAGCTGGTCACCTTCGCCCAGGTCGCGCCGTGGTCGGTGCTGCGCCACAGCCCGTTCCCGCCCTCGGCGGCGAAGTAGACGACGCTGTTCCGGTTGGGGTCGACGGCCAGCCGCTCCCCCATGCCCCGGCCGGGCATGTTGCCCAGTCCAGCAGCGGCGTCCAGGACCCGGTGGCCTGTTCCCAGCGGTACAGCCCGCCGATGTCGGTCCGGGCGTAGATCAGGTCCTTCTCGGTGGGGTTGAAGACGATGCCGGGGACGAAGCCGCCCCCGTCGATTCGGACGTTCTTCCAGGCGTACGCCTCGGAGGGTGGCGCTCCGGCGGCGGTGAACGGCACCGCCACCACGGCCACGGCGGCGGCCAGGGTGGCCACGACCGCGCCGGCGAGACCCTTGCGCATGCTGCGGTTCCTTCCCGGGAGGGGGACGCCCCGGCGGCGGGTTGACGCGCGTCCGGGGACGGACGTTGTGCTCCGACCGGAGTTGCCCTGGCTCCGGCGCGCTCGGGGAGATGGCTCCCGCACCCGAAGGAACGCGCTTACCCTAGCCGATCACACGCATCTATGGAAGCGCTCCCATGGGTTGTCATCCGTCCCGGGTGACGGCGCCTCACCCCCGGGCCGGACAGGATCGTTCCGGACGGGCGCGCGCCTGCCACCGAGGAAGGAGCCAGCGATGACTGTCGTGACCGTGAGCCGCATCGACCAGGACATCCAGGCCGCCGTGCTCGACGAGCTGACCTTCGAGCCCCGGGTTCAGCCGAACGAGATCGGCGTGACCGTGTCCGAGGGTGTGGTCACCCTGACCGGCCGGGTCGACAGCTACGCCCGCAAGTGGGCGGCCGAACGCGCCGCACACCGGGTGCCCCGCGTCCGGGCCGTCGCCAACGACCTCACCGTGCAGATCGGCACCGGCGCCGAGCGCCCCGATCCGGACCTCGCCGCCGCGGTCACGCACGCCCTGGAGTGGGACGCTTTCGTCCCGGTCGAGCGGATCGACGTGAGCGTGTCGCAGGGCTCGGTCACGCTGCACGGCGAGGTCGACTGGGAGTACCAGCGCCGGGCCGCCGAACGCGCCGTCGCCCGGCTGGCCGGCGTCCGCGCGGTGAGCAACGGTCTCTCCGTCCGCCCGGCCGCCCGCGCCGACGGGCACCGGCTCGCCGAGGCGATCGCCGACGCGCTCGCCCGCAACCGGGCCACCGAGGCGGAGCGGATCACGGTCCGCGTACACGGCGACACCGTCGTGCTCGGCGGACTGGTCCACTCCATGCCGGAGCGGGCCGAGGTGGAGCGGGTCGTCTGGTCGGCGCCCGGCGTCCGGGAGGTCCAGAACCACATCGCGGTGGCCCCGGTGCTGCGGTGACGCCACCCCGGCGCCCCGGGCCGGACGGCGGTGAACCACCCGGCCCGGGTGAGCCACCTTCACCCCGATCCGGGCGAGCGTGGGAGTCATGACTGATCCGAACGGGCTCCGACCCGGGTGCGCCGCACCCGGGTCGACCCTGCGGGTACACCGCCGTCGCTCGGATCGGCGGGGGGTGGCGCGATGAACACGCCGCTTCAGATCACCGCCCGCCTGCGCACACCCGTGACCGAGACCGACCACGTCCGGGGACCGGCGGACGCCCCGGTGACGATCGTCGAGTACGCGGACTTCCAGTGCCGGTTCAGCGGGGCCGCGTACCCGAACCTGGCCGAACTGCTCCGCCAGCGGGCCGACACGGTACGGCTGGTCTACCGGCACTTCCCCATCGCCAACGTGCACCCGTACGCGGAGAGCGCCGCCGAGGCGAGCGAGGCCGCCGCCGAGCGCGGGCGGTTCTGGGACCTGCACGACTGGCTCTTCGAGCACCAGGACCAACTCGACCCGGTGCACCTGTCGCTCGGCGTCGAGCAGATCGGCCTGCCCGCGGACGACATCGGCGCCGAGGTGGGCCGCCGGGCCCACGCCGACCGCGTACGGCGCGACTTCGTCGGCGGCATCCACAGCGGCGTGGCCGCCACCCCGACGCTGTTCGTGAACGACGTCCGCCTCGGCGGCGGCTACGACCTCGCGGACCTGCTCACCGCCGTCGACGCCGCCGCGCCCCCGTGACCGGCGGACCAGCCACGCCACGTCCCGCACGTCGCCGCGCCACCACCACGTGCGGGACGTCGTTCCGGTCCGGCGCCCGTCAGATCAGCCGCAGGTCGCGGGCGCGCCGCACCGCCTCGCGGCGGCGCGTGGCGTCCAGCTTGCGGTAGATGTTGCGGACGTGCGTCTTGACCGTGTTGACCGACAGGGACAGCTCGGCGGCGATCTCCACGTTGGACAGGATGCTCTGCAGGTACCGCAGGATCGTCAGCTCACGCTCGGTGAGGGGTTCGTCGAGCGCCGCCGGGGCGCCCTCGGCCGGTGCCCGCTCCACCGGCTCGTCGGCCCCGCGGACCAGGTCGCTCACCGTCGGCCAGTGCGCCGTCCCCGTGTCGAGATGCGCCGCGAGCAGGTCACGCACCCCCGGTTCGGCGCGGGTGAACGGCCGGCGGATGCCCTCCGGTCCGGCCAGGTCGAGGGCCCGCTCCAGCACCCGCCGGGCCCGCCGCTCGTCGCCCGTACGCCCGGCGAGCACCGCCTCCAGCACGGCGGCGTCCAGGCGTACGGGCAGCGGCCAGCCGTCCGCCTCCGGGGCCGACCAGTCGGGCAGGACGGCCTCGGCGGCCCGGTCGTCGCCGGCCCGTAGCTCGACCCGGGCACGACCGACGGCCAGGGCCGGGTCCCCGTCGTCGCCGAGCAGGTCCCGCGCCGTGTCCAGATCACCCCGAGCCCCCCGCAGGTCCGCCTCGGCGGCCACCAGCCAGCGGCCCAGCGCCCCGGCGCCGGGACGCCCGGCCAGCCGTTCCCGCGCGGCGACCAGCACCCGGTGCCCGGCCGCCAGATCCCCGGCGTCCCGCAGCAGGTGCGCCCGGCACAGCGCGGCCACCGCCCCGGCCTCGGGATCCCCGGTCGCCGGCTCCGCCAGCGCCAGGTCCGCCTCCGCTTCCTCGGGCTGGTCCCGGTGCACCGCCACCACGGCCAGCGCCAGGTACGCGTACCCGCAGTCGGTCCGCCCGGACCACCCCTGGCCCGGCGGCAGGGCGAGCGCCTCCCGAGCCAGCGCCTCGGCCCCGCGCAGCGCCCCGCGCACGGCGTGCAGCAGAGCCATCCGGCTGGCGCCGAGCAGCTCGGTCCGCGTCCGGCCAGCGGCCCGGGCCGCTTCCAACGCGAAGCCGAAATGCGCCTCGGCACGGCGCAGATCGCCGTCGGCGAGGTCGGCCAGACCGAGGGCGGTGCCGGCGGCCGCCCGCACGTCGGTGTCCTCGGCGGCAGCACCGCGCGGCTCGGCGGGCGGCGCCGGCGCGGCGAGCAACCGGTCGACCGGTGGCGCGGGCACCGCGCCGGCACCGCTCGGCGTGGGCCCGGCCACCCCGGCGGTGTCCGGCAGGCGGGCCGCCGGGCGGGTGGCGAGCAGGCGGGCGGCGGTGTCGCGTACCGCCGGGAGGTCGCCGGACAGGCGCGCCACCGCCAGCTCGACCGCGGTGGCCAGCCGGGCGAAGCGCTCGCGGCGGGGCACGGGCAGCGACCGGCCCGCCTCCGCCGCGGACCGCAGGTACCCGACCGCGGCCGGCGCGTCCCCCGCGTGGGCGCGCTCCGCGGCGCAGGCCAGCGCCAGCTCCGGGTCGGCCGCCAGGACCTCGGCGGGCGGGGGCGCGGGCGCGGGCCGGGGTGCCCCCTCATGGCCGTACGGGGCCAGCTCGGGCCAGTTCGCCACGAACAACTCGGTGGCCCGGGCCCAGTCGGCGCCGGCCAGCGCGTGGCGCAGCCCGTCGGCGGGCCGGCCGTTGCCGGCGTACCAGCCGGCGGCGCGCAGGTGCAGGTCCCGCTGCTCGTCGGCGGGCAGCCGGCTCAGCTCGGCGTGCAGCAGATCGGCGAGCAGCGGGTGGCAGCGATACCAGGGCGGGCGGCCGTCGTCGCGGCGCAGCAGCCCCCCGCCGCCGGACAGGGCGACCAGCGCCGCCTCCGCGTCGGTGCGGCCGGTGAGCGCGCCCGCGAGACCGGCGCAGACGGCGTCCGCCACCGCCGCGCGGCGCAGCACGTCCCGGTCGCCGGGGTCCAGCCCGGCGAGAACCTCCTCCCGCAGGTAGCTGGCCACGTCCGGCTGGTCGCCGCCGAACTGCTCGACCCATCGGGCCGGATCGGGCTGGCCCCGCAGCCCGAGCGCGGCGAACCGGAGTGCGGCCGGCCAGCCGCCGGTCCGTTCCCGCAGCCGCCGCACGGCCGCCGCCGGGAGCACCGCCCCGTGCGCGGCCAGCAGATCGGCCACCTCGTCACCGGTGAACGCCAGCTCGTCCGGGCCGAGTTCGGTCAGCTCCCCGGCCAGCCGCCAGCGGTGCACGGGAAGCGGCACCGCGGCCCGGGCGCCGACCACCAGGCGGAGCCGCTGCTCGGCATGCCGGAGCAGGAACTCCAGCCCGGTGACCGCCGCCGGGTCGGTGATCCGGTGCAGGTCGTCCAGGATCAGCAGCACCGGCCGTTCCCGGCCGGCGAGGGCCGCGGCCAGCAACTCCAACTGGTCCGGGCGGGGGGAACGGTCGGGCACCGACGGCTCGGCCGGACCGTCGCCCGGGTCGGTGGCGCTCCGCAGGGCCGCCGCCAGGTACGACCAGAGACGGTCGCCGTCGTCGCCGGCCTCCACCGACACCCACCCCACGTCGGGCCGCTCCCGGCCCGGGTCGGGGCCCGCCGCACCGAAATCCCCCGGTGGGGCGCTGGCCGGTGGAGCGTCCCGGGCGCCGTCGGCGGCCCCGGTCACCGGCCCGCCCCGGACCGGGTCACGGCCGGCCGCCCCGGCAGCCCGGAACCACGACGCGAGCAGGGTGGTCTTGCCCCAGCCGGCCGGCGCGGCGACGAGGGTCAGCGGCACGGCCGCCCCCTCGTCCAGCGCCCGCAGCAGCCGGGGCCGGAGCACCACCGGTTCGGGCAGCGCGGGTGGGCTGAGCCGGGAGGCCAGCACCGGCGCTCCCGGTCCCGTGACGACTGCGGTCTCCCGTCGGTCCTCCGGCACCCGGCCCCACCCCCATGGACGTGTCCATTCCCCCGGTCCTGCGGCCGGCGGTTACCCGACCGACGGCGGTTCACCCCTTCGGGGCGAGCACGCTTCACCCCGCCCCGGGCGAGGGTGGCGGTACGCGTGCTCCTTGCGCGCGCCCGGCGCCGGGCGCGCGGATCGGGACGGGAGGGACAGGTGGGACGGATCGCGACGGTGGCCGGCAGCGCCCTCGCGGGTGCGGTGGTGGGAGCCGTGTCCGGCCGGGTGCTCCGGAGCCGGCGGCACCGACCTCCGGCCGGCCGGCCCCGAGCCCACGCCGACCCGGTGGGCGGCTGGCAGGTCGTCACGGTGGACCGGGCACCCCGCGCGGTGCTGCCCGGCGGGCGGTGGCCGGAGCCCCTGCGCCGGCTCGGCGGCGCGATCCAGGTGGAGGTACGGCCGGCGCCCGGCTGCCGGGGCACCGAACTGGCCGCCCGGCCCCGCCCCGGCGTCCCGCTCCCGGGGCTCGCCGCGCACGTCGTCGGCGACGACCCCGCCCGCGCGGTCCGGGCCGCGCTGCGGCAGGCCAAACAGCTCGCCGAGACCGGCGAGGTGCTGCGCGCCGACCGGACGCCGATGGACCGGGGGCCGGCGGGATGAGGGCGCTGTGCTGGACGGGCGCCGGCCAGGTGGCGGTACGGCAGGTGCCCGACCCGGAACTGCGCAACGGCCACGACGCGATCGTGCGGGTGCGGCAGAGCGCCACCTGCGGCGGTGACCTGCCGCTGCTGGCCGGGCGGACGCCGTACGTGGCCGTGGGGGACGTGCTGGGGCACGAGTTCCTCGGTGAGGTCGTCGAGGTGGGGCCGGAGGTGCGCCGTCACCGGGTCGGCGACCGGGTGGTGGTCAGCGCCTCGGTGGCCTGCGGCACCTGCTGGTACTGCCGCGGCGGGCTCCCGTCGTGCTGCGACAACGGCAACCCGGAGCCGGAGGTCGGTGAGGCCGTGTACGGGCACGCGGTGCCCGGCGCGTTCGGGCGGCCACGCGCGACGGGCGGCTTCGCCGGCAGCCACGCCGAGTACGTGCGCGTCCCGTACGCCGACGTCGGCGCGTTCGGCGTGCCCGACGCGGTCAGCGACGACCGCGCGCTCTTCGCCTCGGACGCCGCCCCGGCCGGCTGGATGGCCGCCGACGTGGGCGGGGTACGCCCCGGCGACGTGGTGGCGGTGTGGGGCGCCGGAGCGGTCGGGCAGCTCACCGCCCGGGCCGCCGGTCTGCTCGGGGCGGAGCGGGTCATCGTCGTCGACGACCAGGACGACCGGCTGCGGATGGCGGAACGGCACAGCGGCGCGGAGACCGTCGACCCACGCCACGTCGACGTCCCCGCCGAGCTGCGCGAGCGGACCGGCGGGCGGGGCCCGGACGTGTGCGTGGAGGCGGTCGGGCCGGCCTGGGACGGGCAGGTCCGGACCCTCGCGGAACGCTTCACCGGTGGGGCGCAACGGCCGCCGGCGGTCCGCGAGGCGGTACACACCTGCCGCAAGGGCGGCACGGTCGTGGTGCTGGGCGAGTTCGACGGGCACGTGGACGCCTTCCCGCTGGGTGCGGTCAGCGCCAAGGGGTTGTCGGTGCGGGGCGTACGGCAACACGGGCAGCGGTACGTACCGATGCTGCTGGAGCGGATGGCCCGCGACGAGCTGCGCACGGAGCACCTGGCCACCCACCGGTTGCCGCTGGAGCAGGGCGCGCACGGGTACGCGCTGTTCCGGGACCGGCGGGACGGCTGCGTGCGTACCGTGCTCAACCCGGACCTGCCGGCCGGCCGGTGAACGGGCGGTGCGCGCGGCAGCGCGGCGCCCCGCGGGGCCGGCGGGTGGAGCGGGGCGGCGGCCCGGTCGGGGCGGATGGCAGACTCGGCGGATGCGTGAGGATCGGACGTACGACCTCGTCCTGTTCGGAGCCACCGGTTTCACCGGGGGGCTGACCGCCGAGTACCTCGCCCGGCACGCGCCGGCGGGGCTGCGCTGGGCGCTGGCCGGGCGCAACCCCACCAAGCTCGCCGCCGTCCGGGAGCGGCTCGCCGCGATCGACCCGGAGCTGGCGGCGCTGCCCCTGCTCACCGCCGACGTCACCGATCCCGGGTCGCTGCGGGCGGTCGCCGAGAGCGCCCGGGTGGTCGCCACCACCGTCGGCCCGTACGTCCACCACGGCGAGCCCCTCGTGGCGGCGTGCGCGCGGGCGGGCACCGACTACCTGGACATCACCGGGGAACCGGAGTTCGTCGACCTGATGTACGTACGGCACCACGCCGAAGCGGTCCGCACCGGCGCCCGCCTCGTGCACACCTGCGGGTTCGACTCGATCCCGTACGACCTGGGCGTCTGGTTCACCCTCAAGCACCTGCCGGCCGGCGTCCCGGTCACCGTCGACGGGTTCGTCCGGGCGGGCGGGCGACCCTCCGCCGGCACGTACCACTCAGCGCTGACGGCGTTCTCCCGGACCGGTGAGATGAGCCGCGCCGCGAAGGCCCGGCGGGCGGTGGAGCCCCGGCCGGAGGGCCGGCGGGTCCGCGCGGTCCCCGGCCGGATCGCCCGCTCGCCGGAGCTGCGCATGTGGACGGTGCCGCTGCCCACCATCGACCCGCAGGTGGTGCGCCGCTCGGCCGCCGCCCGCCCGGAGTACGGCCCGGACTTCCGCTACCGCCACTTCGCGGCGGTGAAGCGGCTACCGACCGTGCTGGCCGGCGTGGCCGGGCTGGGCGCCCTGGTCGGTCTCGTGCAGGTGCCGCCGACCCGGCGCTGGCTGCTCGGCCGGCTCTCCTCCGGGCAGGGCCCGAGGCCCGAGCAGCGGGCGCGCTCCTGGTTCCGGGTGCGGTTCCTGGCCGAGGGCGGCGGGCGGCGGGTGCAGACCGAGGTGTCCGGCGGCGACCCCGGCTACGACGAGACCGCGAAGATGCTCGCCGAGTCGGCCCTCTGCCTCGCCCTGGACGACCTACCCCGGACGTCCGGCCAGGTGACCCCGGTGACGGCCATGGCCGACCCCCTGCTGAACCGCCTCCAGAACGCCGGCATCACCTTCCGCCTGCGGTGAAAGGAAGGGCCCCTTTAACGCCTCCGGTAGAGGAAGGGTCCCCTGTTAACAGCTTGACCCTCGACCTGCTTGAGGACACAGGATCCATTGCCGTGGAGAGCGACCTGCACAGCATCGGCGAGCTGGCCCGGGCCAGCGGGCTGACCGTCAGCGCCCTGCGGTTCTACGACTCGGCCGGGGTGCTGGTCCCGGCCCGGGTCGACCCGGTGACCGGCTACCGGTGGTACACCGACGACCAGGTGCGCCCGGCCCGGCTGGTCGCCGGGCTGCGCCGGGTCGGGATGCCGGTGCCCGAGATCGCCGCGGCGGTACGGTCCGGGCCGGCGGCCGCACACCGGCTGCTGGACACACACCTGCGCCGCCTCGAGGACGGTCTCGCCGACGCCCGCCGTGAGCTCTCCCGGATCCGTACCCTCATCGATCCCGAGGAGCAGCCGATGACCACCCAGCTGACCCTGTCCCGCACCGACCTGGCCGCCGCCGTCGACGCGGTCCGTTTCGCCGTCGCCACCGGACCCGACCTGCCCGAGCTCACCGGCGTCCTCTTCGACGTGGACGCCGGCGGCGTCCAGCTGGTCGCCACCGACCGGTACCGGATGGCCCTGGCCCGGATCGGCGCCGACGTCGACGGGCCGGCCGTCCGCGCCCTCGTCCCGGCCGGCTTCGTCGACGAGGCACGCACGCTGCTCGACACCGCCGGGGAGGTGCGGCTGGCCGTCGGCGACGGCACCGTCGCGGTCACCGTCGCCGGGCGTACGCTCGACGCCGGCACCCTGCCGTACGACTTCCCGGACCACCGGCGGCTGCTGCGCACGGCGCCCGGCGGCCCGGCCCACCGCGCGACCGTCGACGTGGCCGCCCTGCGCGCGGCCCTCACCAGCCCGGACGCTCCCGTCGTCCACCGGGAGCACGGTGGCGCCGCGCTGCCGGTGAGTGTGCTCGGCCCGGACGGCCGGGGCGGGGTACGCCTGTACGGCGAGGACGAGCTGACCGGGGACGCGCTCCGGATCGGGGTGAACGCCGGCTACCTGCTCCAGGCCCTCGACGCGGGCGGCCGGGGCCAGCTCGTCCTGGAGCTGGACGGCCCGATCGCGCCGCTTGCCGTCCGCCGTCCCGACGACACCGACGCCTTCTCGGTCCTGATGCCGATCCGCCTCTGACGGGCCGTCGTGTCCCGGCCGCCCGGCGCCGGCGACGAGACCGGGCCCGGACCGGCCGGGGCGCGACGGTAGCATCTGAAGGTCCACCTGACGTCCGGACGGAGGCGTACGGAGCAGCATGCTCGACATGGAGTTGATCCGGAAGGATCGCGACGCGGTGGCGTCCGCGCTGGCCAAGCGGATGGACCCGGCGGAGGTGAGCCGCGCGCTGGACGAGATCCAGCAGCTCGACCAGGAGCGGCGCAGCCTGATCACCGAGATCGACGGCGAGCGCCAGCGCCGCAAGGCCGAGGCCCGGGCGTACGCGGAGGCCAAGCGGGCCGGCCGTGAGCCGGAGGTCGCCGCGCCGGAGGCCGGCCGCAAGCAGCTCTCCGAGCTGGAGGCCGAGCTGGACGAGGTGCAGGCGCGCCTGCGGGACCGGATGAGCGAGCTGCCCAACCTGCCGGCGGACGACGTCGTGCCCGGCGGCAAGGAGGCCAACCGGGTCGTCCGGACGTTCGGCGAGCCCCCGGCGATCGAGAAGGTCCGCGACCACGTCGAGCTGTCCCGGATGCTGGGCCTGGTGGACCACGAGCGGGGCGTCAAGCTCGGCGGTTCCGGCTTCTGGATGTACACCGGGGTGGGTGCCCGGCTGGAGTGGGCGCTGCTCAACTTCTTCATCGACGAGAACGTCAGGGCCGGCTACGAGTTCCTGCTGCCGCCGCACCTGCTGCTGGAGAGCGCCGGCTTCGCCGCCGGCCAGTTCCCGAAGTTCACCGACGACGTCTACCACCTGGACCGGGCGTCGGCGCCGCGCGCGCAGTTCCTGCTGCCGACCGCCGAGACGGCGATCCTCGGTGCCTTCCAGGACGAGATCATGGACACGGCGAAGCTACCGCTGAAGGCCTTCGCGTACACCCCCTGCTACCGCCGGGAGGCGGGTGGATCCCACTCGGACGAGCGCGGCACCGTGCGCGGCCACCAGTTCAACAAGGTGGAGATCTTCCAGTTCACCCTCCCGGAGCAGGCGGAGGCGGCGCACGAGGAGATGGTCACCCACGCCGAGAGCCTGGTCGAGAAGCTGGGGCTGCACTACCAGCGCACGCTGCTGTCGGCCGGCGACGCCAGCGCGGCGATGCGCAAGACCCTCGACATCGAGGTGTGGATGCCGAGCACCGGCAAGTACAAGGAGGTGTCGTCGGTCTCCTGGGGCGGTGACTACCAGGCACGGCGGGCGGCGATCCGCTACCGGGAGCCGGGCGGCAAGCAGACCCGCTTCGTCCACACCCTCAACGGTTCGGCGCTGGCGACGAGCCGGCTGTTCCCGGCGATCCTGGAGCAGTTCCAGCAGCCCGACGGCAGCGTGGTGATCCCGGAGATCCTCCGCGACCGCGTGGGCACCGACCGCCTGACCCCACGCTGACCCGCTCCGCGCTTCTCGGCGGGACCCGGACGTACGTCCGGGTTCCGCCGCTTCAGCAGGTGTTGAAAGGGGACCCTTCCGCTACCGGGGGCGTTAACAAGGGGCCCTTCCTTACACCTCGGCCAGGGATGCCAGGCGGCGGGTCAGGTCTTCGCCGTCCAGGAAGCCCTGGTGGGTCACCCGGCCGGTGCGGTCGAGGATGACGAAGGTGCTCTGCTCGGTGACCTCGAAGCGGCGCCACAGCGCGCCCGCCCGGTCGTCCACCTGCGGGACCCCGGCCAGTTCGAACTCGGTCACGAAGTCCTTCATGGCCTTCTGCTGGCCGAGGCCGGCGACGCCGACGACGGGAACCGTGTCGCGGTACTGCGGCGCCACCTCGGCGACCGTCCACGCCTGACTCGCGCACGTGGCGCACCAGGGCGCCCAGAACCATAGCACCACCGGTTTACCGGCCAGGGCGGCGGCGTCGAAGGCCGCGCCGTCGAGGGTCTTCGCCGTGAAGCGCAGCGTCTCCGGCACGGTGGCGGGCCGCTGCGCCGCGCTGGGTGACGCCGCCGAGGGTGAGCCTGTCACGGTGGGCGTACCGGCTGCGGGGGGCGGGGGCGCCGCGTCACCGGTCGCGGTGGTCGCGGACGCACCGCCGTCGCCGCCGCACGCGGTCGCGCCGAGCAGGGCGACCGCCGTCACGGCCGCCAGGACGGTACGCGGAAGCCTCCGCATCCGGGCCTCCCTCCGGTACGCGGTCACGACTCGGCCCTGGTCAGCCGCAGGGCGAGTTCGGGGCAGACCTTGACCGCCTTGAGCGCCCCCTCGCGGAGCCAGGTCGGCACGGGCGTGGCCGGGAACGCGGGGTACCCGTTGGCGTCGAGTCGGATGAAGTCGGGCACGACGTGCGCGCAGAGCCCGTGCCCGTCGCAGCGGGACCAGTCGAGCATCAGCTTCTGCGGGTTGGGGTCGGGGGCACCGGGCAGCCCCATCAGGCCCTTGACCCGCTTGCCGCAGCCGTCACCGGTGGCGTGCAGCCGCAGGTCCTCGGCGAAGACCTCCATCGCGGAGAGCGCGAACCGGGCCGTGCCGTCCGGGTGGCTGCACGCCCCACGGCCCTTGACGTCGCCGGCGGCGGCCCGGACGACCTCCACCGGGGCGCTGCCGGAGACAGCGAGGTCGACCGAGCGGGCCAGCTCCGGCAGACCCATCCTGCACGGCCCGCACTGGCCGGCGGACTCGCCCGCCAGGTAGCGGACCACCTGGGCGGCCTCGCCGAGCGGGCAGCTGTCCGGGCCGAGGGGCAGGATGATGCCGGCGCCGAGCGTGCCGCCGACGGCGGCGAGTCCCTTGCGGGAGATCTCGGCCCGGTCGGCCGCCTCCTGGGTGATCCACTTTCCGTGGTAGCCGCCCACCAGGATGCCCGGCCCGTCCGGCACCTCGCACAGGTCGAGGATCTCCCGCAGCGGGGTGCCGGCGGCGCATTCGACCACGGCCGGTCGCTTCGCCGCGCCGGTGACGGTGAGCAGCACGGTGCCGGGTTCGTCGTCGGTGCCGAGCGCCGCGTACTCGTACGGCCCGAGCCGGGCGGCGATCGCGAGTTGGGCGTACGTCTCCGCGTTGGAGAGCAGGGTGGGCAAACCACCGACACCCGAGTCGCTGGAGCGCTTCTTCGTACCCGGCGGGATGTGCGGCAGGCCGTTGATGCCGTTGACCAGCGCCCCGCCCTCGCCGGAGATGAACCGGTGCGGCACGGTGACGATGCTCGTCGGCACCGGCATCCGCCGCTCCCCCAGCGCTTCCATCAGGGGCTCCTGGCCCACCCCGTCGTCGGCCACGCCGATGATGATCTCGTCGGCGTCCAGCGCGTACGCGGCCAGCGCCGCCCCGTCGAGGACGAGGTGCGGGGCCCGGGTGAGCAGCACCTTGTCCTTCCAGCTGGCCGGCTCCCCCTCGGAGGCGTTGACCACGACGATCGCCGAGGCGTCCTGCCGTTCGCAGGACTCGAGCACGGCGCGCAGCTTCGTGGCGAACGGGAAGCCCGCCCCGCCCTTCCCCTTGAGCTGGATGCCGTCGGCGAGCCGCAGCAGGTTCGCCGGTTCCATCGGGCCGATCGGGCCGTGCACCTCCTCGTGGGTGAACAGGTCGAGGCGGCCGAACTCGGCGAAGCCCGCGGTCAGCCGGGGCTCGCCGACGCACGCGACCGGCGGGACGGTCGTCCGCATCACTTGGCCTCGCCCCGCAGCCCGGCCCAGTACGCCGTGTCGACGGCGTCCGCGCTCGCCCGGCGCCGCCGCCGGCTCTCCTTGGCCTCCCGGCGCGCCCGCCGGGAGGCGAGGTCGACCAGGGTCGGGGTGTCGTCCGGCGGCAGCGCGTCGTCCTCCGGGACGTACCGGGCCGGCGGCCGCCAGTAGTCCGTCTCCTCCGGCAGCACGTCCTCCTCGGCGCTGTGCCGGCCGCCGCCGCTGCGCGGGGCGGACGAGATCGGGGTGCCGGAGACCGGCCCGCCGGAGATCGGCCCGGCCGACACAGGTCCGGCCGAGATGGGTCCGGCCGAGATCGGCTGCGTGGTCTCCCAGCGGCGCGGGCTGGTCCAGGGCTCCTCCGGCTCGTCGCGGCGCTGCGGCGGCACCGAGTACCGGGTGCCCGTGTCCACCTCGCCCCGACTCCGCCGGGAGGGGCGGACCTCGTCGTCGTCGCGCCGGCGCCGGCCGGCCGGCTCCTCGTCGCGCCGGCGGGACCGGGACTCGTACTCGTACGCGTCCTCGCGCCGCCGGGTCACCCGCTCCTCGTCGCGGCGGGCCACGACGGGCTCGCGCTCCTCCGACCATCGCCGGGACCGGGTGGGCGCCGGCTCCTCCGACCGGCGGCGGGCGGGCCGCTCGCCGCGACGGGCCGGCACCGGCTCGACCTCGTCGCGGCGGCCGCGGCCCGGCGCCGGCTCGCGCAGCGAACCGGGCTCCGGCACCACCGGCACGGTGAACCGTTCGGGGTCGCGGCGGCGGCTTCCGGGCGCGCTCCACGAGCCGGCGAGGGTGGTCTCGGACCAGGTCGACGCCCGCCCGTCCCGCGTCTCGCGCCGGTCGTCGGCGTCGAGCTTGCGGGCGAGCGCGCCGAGGAGCGCACGGCCCTTGCCGTCATCGGTTGCCCGCGCGGTCATCGCCTTGTTCATCGCGGCGGCCTGGTGCTGCTCGCGGCTGCGCCGGCCCAGGTACACCGAGGCCCGGACCAGCAGCGCCAGGACCACGAGCAGCACGCAGGCGAGGTAGCTGACCACCACCCAGGACTTCGCCGGCCGGCCGGCGTTGAGGCCGTGGAAGATGGCGAACGGCCACGCGGCGTACGCGGCGGAGTGCAGCGTCCGCCACAGCCACTTCGGACCGACCCCGGCGAACCGGGCGCGGATGATGCCGGTCCAGAGCACGCTCACCATGAGCAGCCCGGCGACCGTGCCGAGGCCGACGTAGAGCCCGCGCCCGCTGACGAACGGGACCACCGCGTCGGTGCTCGCCGCCCGCCCGGTCGCGATCTTGGTGATGACGTGGAAGACCAGCCCGGCGACGCCGAGGATGCCGGTCGCCCGGTGCGCGGACTGGAGCAGCACCCGGTGCCGGATCATCAGCACGAGCCGGTCGGTGGCGAGCAGCCCCAGCATCACGGTGAGGCTGAGCGACACCAGGGCGATCACGCCGGCGAAGAACTCGGTGAAGAAGAAGCCGTACGAGTACATCGCCCCGCCCACGCCGGTCAGCATGGTGACGGCCCACAACGCGGCGAGCGCGGAGACGGTCAACAGGACGACCGCGGACCGCGACGGGGCGCGTACGCCCCGGCTGCTGGTGCTGGTCCGGACGGGCGCCGCCTTCTGTTTCTGCTGTGCCGGGGCCATCTGCTCCTCGATTGTCTCGCGGTGGCGCGCCACCGGCCGACCCTGCTCCCTCCTCCTGTACGGACGGACCGCGCCCCCGGATCACCGGTCGGCCAAGAATTTCCGCGCGGACCGTCGAACCGACCCGTCGCGCGGTGCGTGTACGCGACCTCCGGGGACGGCGATGACAGCGACAGATGTCCATACATTGACAGCGCCTGCAACACGCTTGTAAAGTTTCGGAAACTTTCAGCCCGGCGTGCAAGACACCGGCAACCTGGAAGCCCTCCCACGGCTCCACCACCACCTGCTTTCCCCCACACCCCCGTAGGGAGAATCCGATGCATCGACGTCGACGCCCGTCGGCGATCGTCGCCCTGGGCGTGATCGCCGGCCTGCTCCTCCCGGCCGTCGTGGCGGCACCCCCGGCCGCCGCGGCCCCGGCCGGCACCAAGAAGGTCATCGCCAACCTCTTCGAGTGGAACTGGACCTCGGTAGCGAGCGAGTGCCAGTCGACCCTGGGCCCCAAGGGTTACGGCTGGGTCCAGGTCTCGCCGCCGCAGGAGCACGTCCGGCGCTCCGAGTGGTGGGTCTCCTACCAGCCGGTCAGCTACCGGATCGAGTCCCGCAAGGGCACCCGCGCCCAGTTCAAGTCGATGGTGGACACCTGCCACGCCGCCGGCGTCAAGGTGATCGTCGACGCGGTGGTCAACCACATGTCCGGGCAGGACAACCCGGGCACCGGTTGGGCCGGGTCGTCGTACAGCCACTACGACTACCCCGGCATCTACCAGTCGCAGGACTTCCACTACTGCGGGCGGCCGGGCAACGAGATCAGCAACTACGGCGACCGGTGGGAGGTCCAGAACTGTGAACTGGTCAACCTCGCCGACCTGAAGACCGAGTCGGAGTACGTCCGGTCACGGCTGGCCACGTACCTCAACGACCTGCTGTCGCTGGGCGTGGACGGGTTCCGGATGGACGCCAGCAAGCACATGCCGGCGGCCGACATCGCGGCGATCAAGGCCAAGCTCTCGCGGTCCGCGTACATCGTGCAGGAGGTCATCTACGGCGCAGGCGAGCCGATCACGCCGAACGAGTACACCGGCAACGGTGACGTGCACGAGTTCCGGTACGGCAAGGACCTGGCCCGCGTCTTCCGCTCCGAGCGGCTGGCCTACCTGCGCAACTTCGGCGAGGGCTGGGGGCACCTGCCCAGCTCGGTCTCGGCGGTCTTCGTCGACAACCACGACACCCAGCGCGACTTCGGCGGGGTGCTGACCTACAACGACCGGGGCATCTACGCCCTCGCGAACGCGTTCATGCTGGCCTGGCCGTACGGGTCGCCGACGGTCATGTCCAGCTACACCTTCGGCAACCGGGACCAGGGCCCGCCCCAGGACTCCTCCGGCCGTACGCGCAACACGACCTGCTACTCCGGCTGGGAGTGCGAGCACCGCTGGCCGGTCATCGCCAACATGGTCGGTTTCCGCAACGCCACCGAGGGCGCCGGGGTCGCCAACTGGTACGACAACGGCTACCAGCACATCGCGTTCAGCCGCGCCGGCAAGGGCTACCTCACCGTCAACGACGAGGACTTCGCGATCAGCGGCCGGTCCTACTACACCGGCCTGCCGGCCGGCCGGTACTGCGACGTCATCCACGGCACGTACAGCAACGGGACGTGCAGCGGCCCGGTGATCACCGTGGACGGCAACGGCTGGTTCGCCGCCACCGTCCCCGCGCACGACGCGATCGCCATCCACGTGGGCGCCCGCCTGAGCTGAGCGGGAAGGAAGGGCCCCTTGTTATCGCCTTCTGCACAACAAGGGGCCCTTCTTAACACGGCATCCCTTAGAGTGATTTGGTGCTGTTTGACCGAATGGGCTCGCGCCTCCGCTGGACGGCCGTCGGGGTCGGCGTACCCCTGCTGCTGGTGGCCGCCGGCATCACCGGCTGGCGACTGACCCCGCAGCCGGAGCCCACACCGGCCGCCCAGCCGGTCATGGAGCAGCCGGCACCGGAGGAATCCGAGACCCCCGGGGCCCCCGAGACGCCCGTACCCGAGGAGACCGTGCCGGTCGCGGCGCCCGCGCCGGACGACCTGCCGGTCGTCGACTACGACCCGGCGCCCCGCGGCTTCCCGGCCGACCCGGAGCCGCTGGACCCCGCGCCCCTGACCGAGGGCGTGCACCCGACCCGGCGGATCGCCGCCTACACCGCGCCCGGCGGGAAGCCCGTCGCCTTCCTCGCCCCCACCATCAACGACGTCGAGCTGACCATGCCCGTCGTCGAGCGCCGCAGCGGGTGGACGGCTGTGCTGCTCCCCTCCGCCAACCGCACCCTGGCCTGGCTGCCGCCGGGCGGCTTCACCACCGTGCCCCTGCCCGACCAGATCGTCGTGGAGCGCCGGCACCACCGGCTGACGTGGTACCGGAGCGGCCGGGCCGTCCGGTCCTGGCAGGTCAGCCTCGGGCAGAGCGGTCAGGAGACGCCGCTGGGGCGGACCTTCGTCCTCGGCCGCACCGAGCCGCCCGAATCCGTGTACGGCGGAGTGGACATCTTCGCGCTCGGTGCGATCCCCGACGACCCCGACTCGGTCCCGGCCGGCCTGCGCGGCGCGCACATCGGGCTGCACAGCTGGTACCACGACGGCGAGCTGGGCCGGAACACCACCAACGGCTGCATCCGGCTGACCAAGAGCGGGCAGCGGCAACTGCTGTCCGAGGTACGCCCCGGCACCGAGGTCCTGGTCGTCGACGAACTGCCGGAGCCACCCCCGACCGCCTGACGATCAGGTCACGACGAACCGGACCGGCCCGCCTCCGGTCCCGGTCCACGCAAAGCGCGGCCGCGCAGCACCGACTGCTCACCGCCGCCGTGGTCGCCGCGAACAGTCGCCGTCGTGGTCGGGCCAGAGCAGGCAGCGCAGCCCGTCCGGCATGACCCGGTCGCAGAACACCCAGTGGCGTACGTTCTGGTTGTCCTCCGCCGAGACGGTGGTGCCGCCGGGGTCTAGCTGCGGCAGGACGTGCGCCCAGTGCGCCACCACCCGGGCGAGCCGCTGGGCGGCGAGCAGGTCGCCCGCGGCGGCGGGCAGGTGGATGACCCAGCGCTCGGTCACCGGCCGTACCCCCGCTCGTTGCGGGCGCGGGCCTGCTCGGACTGCCAGCGGCGCAGCGCGTCCTTGACGCGGTCGGTTTCCCGCCGGCTGCGCGCCAGCGCGTCGTAGACGGCGGCCAGGTCACCGGCGACCCGGTCGAGGAACTCCCCCACCTCCCGGGGGTCGAGCCCGCGCCGGCCCAGCGGCGTAGACCGGAACCGCCGCTCCCGCACCTGCCACGGTCGCATCGGATGGTAGGCGGCCGAGCGGTAGCAGGTCGGCCCGAGAACCGACCGCTGGCTGCTCCGGGCATGCCGGAAGAACACGCGCATGACAGCACCTGCCTCTCACCGTCGAGATTGACCTGTGGAAGGGGCGGGCCCACCGGTCCGCCCCGCACCGGCGGACCCGCCCCGGCACCTGCCACCGCAGCTCCGATCAGCAGTACGACAGCAGGGCCATCCGAGCAGCCCAGGATGCGAGCGCGATTCGTAACGCGAACGATCCGAGGCCTCACTCATCGTGCAGCGGGCTGCGCCCTTTTCGCAACTCCCGATTAGAGCCGATACCGTTGCGATGTTCGTCCGTTTCCTGAACACTGACGCCCATGACTGGAAGTCCGACCGTCCGTCGTCGACGCTTGGCCGCTGCACTGCGCCGTCTCCGGGAGCAGACCGGCATGACTGCCGACCAGGCCGCCAAAGAGGTCGGCATCTCGAAGTCGGCGCTGAGCCGGATCGAGAACGCCCAGGTCTCGGTGATGCCGCCGGTCGCCCGCGGCCTCCTTGAGCTGTACGGCGTCGAGGGCGAGGAGGTCGACGCGCTCGTTCAGGTCGCCCGGGACGCCCGCAAGCGCGGCTGGTGGCAGGCGTACGACGACGTGCTGCCGGACTGGTTCGAGGTTTACGTCGGACTGGAAGCTGAGGCTTCAGAGATCCGGGCCTTCCAGCCGCAACTGATTCCCGGTCTGCTCCAGACCGCCGACTACGCCCGCGCCGTCATCCGTGCCGAGCACCCGGACGCGTCCACGGACGAGGTGGAGCGCCGGGTCGAGTTGCGCATGCGCCGGCAGGCCAGCGATACCCCGCCCAGGCTGTGGGTTGTGCTGGACGAGGCCGCGCTGCGGCGCCCGGTCGGCGGTGCAGACATATTCAAGGCTCAGCTGCGGCGGCTGGTAGAGGCGGCAGCGCAGCCGGGTCACACCATCCAGATCCTGACCTTCGGCGCAGGCGAATACGGCTCGATGGGCAGCGCGTTCAGCTTGCTGGCCTTCCCGGAGCCAGCCGACCCGGGGGTTGTCTACGTCGAAACCCGCGCGGGTAGCCTTTATCTGGAAGGCCAACAGGTCAGGGAGTACAGCCGGGTCTTCGAACACCTGGTCGCCACGGCGGCCAGCGCTCGAGAGTCCCGCGACCTGATCCAGAGGGCGATCGACGACCTATGAGAGGACGGCGCGGGTGGACGAGGTCGACACGGCCCGCGTGACCTGGCGGAAAAGCACTCGCAGCAACGGATCCGGCGACTGTGTGGAGGTCGCGGACGACCTGGCGGGCAAGGTCGGGCTACGCGACAGCAAGGACCCGAGCGGACCGGTTCTGACCTTCGCGCCCACGGCTTGGCGAATGTTCATCGAGGCCGTGAAGGCTGAAGCTCCGCGACCGTAGCCGAGGGTCGAGCGGCGCAATCCCTCATCTCGACGTCAGGCTTCCGCCGCTTGCCCCTGCCGCCACAAGACGGACACCAGTAGCTTCCCCCCCAGCACGAGTGGACCACGGCGCATGTCGACACGGCGATCGACTTCGTGATCAGCAACGGCGCCGAGGACCGTGGTCAGACCATCTCCTACTCGCGTGTCTTCGAGGCAGCCAGCCTGCCGAACCCGCACAATCTGCACGAGAGTGGCGAGTCACATCGAGTCACCGAGTTCATGGCGGCCTTCCATCACCGCTGCAAGGAGCGGCAGCTGCCGCCCTTGGACGCTCTCGTCGTGCATGTCGCTGGCCCTCGTGCCGGGTTCCCCGGCGCAGGCTATTTCCGGGTCAACCAGAAGCCCGACCCGCGCGGCGGGCGGATCGCCCCGGAGGCTCAGATTGCTGGTGCCCACTTCTGGCAGACCCAACTGGAGGAATGCAGGCGATGGGGCGTACGGAGCCGGCGCGGACAGGTCTGATCGGCGAGGCCGAACAACCGACGAATCCGGAAGCTGCGCCAGTCAACTCTGCGGCGGGTCGATCCAACTGTCGAGGCGATACACGATCTTGCAGTATTCGGCGGGCTGATCGATGACCGGTTCGAACAGGACGCCGTCGGCGCCGAGCTTTATGGCGAGTTCCTGCCCGAAGCTGGTCGTCGGCGTCGAGCACCTGCCGGATCTCCGCCTGCAAGCCGGCGAACGCCCGACTCCCGGTCGAAGCGGCGACAGTCTCCGCGTTGCGGTCCCGCACCCATTGGGCGGCCTCCGCACCGTCGAGGTCCTCCAACCAGAGGTACGGGTCATCGCCTTCAGCGGTCAGCGTTACCACTGTCGCACTATCGCCGACCAATCGGCCTATCCATTGCCCCGGCAACTGTCAGCATGGCGACTCGCGGCCTGGCCCGGCTACTGTCCGAGGACAGCAGCCGCCGGCGCCACCCTCAGTCATATATCAAGATCAGCGGCGCTTGATATCATCAGCGCGGTATCCCGCGAGACTGAGAGGAGCCGACCATGTCCAGGACCATCCTCGACGTCGATGACGAACTGCTCGCCGAGGCTGCGAAGATCTTCGGCACCACCACCAAGAAGGCGACCGTGAACGCGGCTCTGAAGGCTGCCGTCGACCGGGAGAAGCGGCGCGAATTTGCCGACTGGCTCAAGAGCGGCGGCCTGCCGGGTCTGACCGGGCCGACCGACGTGAAGCCGAATGCGGCGTGAGTCGAGAACTCTACCTGCTCGACAAGTCGGCTCTAGCCCGCTGGCCCAAGTCCGCCGTCGCGCCCGTCCTCGACGAATTGTCCGAACGCGGTCTGTTGGCGGTGTGTGGCGCGGTCGAGATCGAGGTGCTCCAGAGCGCCCGGACGGCCAAGGACGCCCAGCGTGCCCGCTGGCTGCTCGGTGGCTTCCACTGGCTCCCGATGCCAGACGAGGTCTGGGATCGTGCAATCGACGTTCAACTCCAGGCGCTGCACAAGGGCAACCATCGCGCCCTCTCCATGGCTGATCTGGTGATAGCCGCAACCGCAGAGCGGCACGGGGCGACGGTGCTGCACTACGACGGTGACTACGACATGATCACTGCGATCACTGGTCAGCCCACCGTCTGGGTCGTGCCTGCTGGCACCGCAGACTGATCAGCCGATCTGCCCTCGCTCGTCGAGGTCGTCCAGCGCGGCCGAGACGACTGGTCGCCATGTTCGCGCGACACGGCGAAACGGTCAGCGAGTGTGATCCTGAGACCTTCGGCCCTGGCATGGGCGCGGCCTTCGGGGGTATGACCGGAACATGAGGGCGAGTTTCCGGCTTGGCCGGATCGCGGGCGTACCTGTCGGCGTCAACTGGAGCGTCCTGGTCATCTTCCTGCTCATCGCCTGGGGGCTGTCGGCCAACCAGTTCCCGCGCGCCTACCCCGACCGGCCGTGGATCGCGTACGCCGCCGCGGGCCTCGCGGCCGCGGTGGTCTTCTTCCTCGGCCTGCTCGCCCACGAGATCTCCCACGCGATCGTGGCCAAGCGCAACGGGCTCCAGGTCGGCGGCATCACGCTGTGGCTCTTCGGCGGCGTGGCCGAGCTGAAGGGCGAGGCACCCAACCCGGGCGCGGAGCTGCGCATCGCCGGGGTGGGCCCGCTGGTGAGCCTGCTCATCGGCATGTTCTTCGGTGCCATCGCGGTGGCGCTGGCCCTGGCCGGTTCCGAGGGGCTGCTGCTCGGTGCTCTCGCCTGGCTGGCCGGCATCAACGTGCTGCTGGCCGTCTTCAACGTCCTGCCCGCCGCGCCGCTCGACGGTGGGCGGCTGCTGCGCGCGGCGGTCTGGAAGGCCACCGGCGACCGGACGAAGGCGTCGGTCGTCGCCGCCCGGGCCGGGTGGGTGCTCGGCGCGCTGCTGATCGGCCTGGGCTTCTGGCAGTTCTTCGCCGGGGCCGGCTTCGGCGGGCTCTGGCTGATCCTGATCGGCTGGTTCCTCATCGGCGCCGCCGGGATGGAGGAGCGGCAGGCCCGGATGGGCAGCGCCCTGCGCGGCGTCCGCGTCGCGGACGTGATGACGCCGCAACCGCAGACCGCCTCCGGGGACCTGACGGTGGCCGACTTCGTCGACAACTACCTCTTCGCGTACCGGCACTCGGCGCTGCCGCTGACCGAGGAGGGGCGGCCCATCGGGCTGGTCACCCTCGACCGGGTACGCGACGTCCCGGTCGACCGGCGCGGCGCCACCACCCTCGCCGAGGTCTCCTGCCGGGCCGACGAGCTGGTGCTCGCCTCCCCCGACGAGTCGCTGAACGACCTCCTGCCCCGGCTCAGCGAGTGCGCCGACGGGCGGGCGCTCGTGGTGGCCGACGGCCGGCTGGTGGGCATCGTGTCGCCGAGCGACATCAGCCGGGCGGTGCAGCGCGGCAGCATGCGCGAGCAGATCACCGGCCGCCGGTAGGGGCCAGGCGGGCCCGGAGTTCCGGAGTGATCGGGCTGGACAGCTCCGAGGATCACCGACCCGTACCGGTGACCGGTCCCGGAACCCCGCTCAGCAGGCCCCGCAGCCACGCTCGGGTCCAGGCGGCGATGGTGAACGAGTCGGTGACCACCCCGTCGCGGATCAGCTCGCCGACCCGCCCGGCCGGGTACGTCCGTGCGGCGCGGATGCCCTCCTCGGCCGCGGTGTCGCCCAGCTCGGCGATCTCGGCCAGGTAGAGCCGCACCGTGCTGGTCGCGATGCCGGTGTCCGGATGCAGAACCCCCAGGTCGACCAGGCGGGCCGGTGCCACGCCGATCTCCTCGCGCAGTTCCCGCGCCGCCTGTTCCTCCGGCGGCACACCGGCCTCACCGAACCCACGCGGCGCCTCCAGGTGCCACCGGCGGGTGGTGTGCCGGAAGTGCTCCACCAGCACGACGCCGCCGTCGAGCACCGGCAGCACGACCAGGCCGTCGGCGCCGCTGCTGGGAAGCGACCGGAGGTACGTCCCGAGCACGCCACCCGGGAAGCGGACCGGATCGCGGACGAGCGTCACGTAGTCGTCCCGGTAGACCACCCCGGGCCGGCTCCACTCCGCCGGCAGGCCACGGGCGCGCAGGACGTCCGCCCTGGCCTGTTCCGCCGCCGCCACCTGCTCCGGCTCGTCCAGGATCTCCACCGCGGAGCCGGGCGGGTTGGCGAAGAGGTCCGGCTGGCGCCGTCGCAGCTCGACGTACTGCCTCCAAAGTTCACTCACCCTCGTCCTCCTGCGGCCGGTCGATGTTCGGCTCGTCGTCGCGACCCGTGTCACCCGGACTGACCGGGAATCCCGTCTCCTGCAGCCGGCGCACCAGCTCCCGCCAGTCCTCCCCGGCCCGTTGCAGGTGTACCCGCATAACGTCGACGCCGGTGCCGAGGTCTCGGGCGGCGCGGCGCTGGTCCCGGTTGACCACGGCGAAGCGGACCACGGCGGTGGCGCCCCGCCCGGCCACCTCGGCGGCCACGTCACCGACCAGCTCCACCCGTGGATCACCGTCGAAGACCAGCGAGACGGTGCTGCCCAGCACCTCGACCGTCACCCGGATCACCGGTTCCCACGCCCGCGCCCGTTCCAGGCGCCGTTCCCCGACGATGCCCGCCAGCCGCTGGGCCAGAGCGACGTAGCGGTCGTACACCCGCTGCGCCCGGGTGACGAAGTCGAGCGGCTCGGCGAGCAGTTCCCGCAGGGCGGCCACGTACTCCCGCCACTCGTCGGTGTCCCGCGCCTGCCGGACATGGTGCAGCTCCAACCCGGTCAGGTCGAGGCGCAGCGGCAGCTGGGCCAGGTCGAAGGCGTACGGCCGCAGCGTCCTCACCAGGGTGAGCAGGTCGTCCAGGTTCCGGTCCGGCGGCCGCTCCCGCCGGTACTCCTGCATCGCGGTGCGGCGCAGGGAGTCGGCGGGGATCAGCGCGTACCCGTCGACGGCGTCCGGCAGCGTGGTGTTGTAGCGCAGGTCGACCAGTTGCTTGAGCTGGCCGACCAGCGGCGCGGAACGAAACCGGCCCTCGGCCGGATTCGTGTCGGGCTCCACCAGGAACTCCCGGTAGAAGCCCTCCCGGGTGGCCTGCTCCGTCTCCACCGCCCAGAGCGTCACCTCCTGCATCCGCCGGCGCAGCACCGGGCGGCTCTCCTCCGGCAGCCGAAGATCCCGCCGGAGCTCCTCGATGTCGAAGGCGGCGAGCTGGAGCAGGAAGCGGCGGAACTCGGCGAACATGCAGCGCTCGGTGAGGCGGTCGTTCTCCGCGTCGTCCCACGACAGCCGCAGGCAGCGGACCTCGTCCACCTCGCCCAGCAGCCGCAACCAGCCCGACCAGCCGGCGCTGTCCACGCCGAACCCGGGCTCCGCCGCCAGGCTGCGCTCGCGCAGGAGGAACGGCACGAGGACGCCGTCGGCCAGCAGCTCCCGGAACGCCGCCCGCTGCGGCCCGTCCGCCGTGAAGTCCCGGTGGACGACGGGGTTGTTGAAGAAGTACGCCCGGTTCACCACCACCTGCTCGGCGTTGAGGATCGCGCGCAGGTACTCGGCCCGCGCGTCGCGGCGGCGGCGCTGCTCCACCTCCCGGTACGACTCCCGCCGCGCGACGATCCGGGCGAGCAGGTCCTGCGTGACCCACTGGTTGTCCAGGCACTGCGCGACGACCGTGATCGGGGCCAGGGCCCGGTTGTCGATCGGCGTCAGCCGGAGACCCGTGCCGGAGGGATCCGTCATGTCACTCCATCCCTTGTGGACGTCAAGGTCGGTGACGAGGCAATCACGGAACCCGCCCGGTCGGAAAGCCGACGAAGGGCCGAGGCTGCTTTCTGACAGTCGGCGCCGGCGCTCAGGGGCGGGGGAAGTAGTGGTCGAGCAGGTCGGTGCGGAACGTTCCGGACGGGTCGAGACGGACCATCAGGGCGAGGAAGTCCGCGTACCGGGGCCAGGCCGCGGCGACCGCGGCCGGGGCCAGACCGAAGACCTTGCCCCAGTGCGGGCGCGGGCTGACCGGCGCGAGGCGTTCCTCCACGGCCGCCACCACCGGAGTCACCGCCGCCGCGTCGCCAACCCAGGTGAAGTGGATCGCGAGGCTGTCGCGCCCGTGGTTCGGGCTGAGCCACAGCCGGTCGGCCGCGACCGCCCGCAGCTCGCAGACCTGGAGCACCGGGGCGATCAGGTGCGCCACCTCGTCCAGCGCGGCCAGCGCGTCGGCCCCCGCGGCCCGCGGCACGTGGTACTCCGACTGGAGTTCGTCCCCGCTGCTCGGGGTGAAGCCGAGCCGGAAGTGCGGCAGGCGCTCGTGCCACGGCCCGGGGGCCCCGAGCTGCGGGGTGCAGTGCTCCGGGGACAGCCCGGCCACCGGATGCCGGGGCGTCTCGGCGGCGGTCGTCCCGAGCCAGCCCGCCGGGGGTGGGGGCAGCTCCGCGTGCTGTTTGACCCACACCTCGCGGAGCAGCGGCGTCCGCCAGTCGGTGAAGACGCTGACGCTGTACGCGGAGTCGAGCGCCTCGTCCAGCGCCTCCCGGGCGAGGCCGAGGCGCACGTACTGGCACAGGGTGAAGGCCGGCACCACGTCGAGGGTGACCCGGGTGACGACGCCCAGCGCGCCGAGGGAGACCACGGCGCCGGCGAACGTGTCCCCGTCCGCGTCGCGGTCGAGGGTCAGCAGGTCACCGTCGGCGGTGACCAGTTCCAGGGCCGCGACGGCGCTGGCCAGGTTGCCGTTGCGTACGCCGGAGCCGTGGGTGCCGGTGGCGACGGCCCCGGCGACCGAGATGTGCGGCAGGGAGGCGAGGTTCGCCAGCGCGTACCCCTGGGCGTGCAGGGCGGTGGCGAGGTCGCCGTAGCGGAGGGCGGCCGGCACGGTGACGGTGGACCGGTCCCGGTCGAGGGTCACGTCCGGCGGCAGCCCGGCCAGCGACACCAGGTCACCGGTGGTGTCACCGAACCGGTTGAACGAGTGCCCGGTGCCGGCCGCCCGGAGCCGGTCGCTGCCGCCCCCCGCCGCCCCCCGCCCCCGCCGCCCCCCGCCGCCGCGCGCCTCCCTCACCCGCCCGCGCGCTGCCCCGCGCCGCGCACGTCGATCATGAAGCTGGCGGGTGCTTGGATCTCCAGATAGCCCGCTAACTCCATGATCAACGGAGCGAGCCGGAGGCGGGGTGATGCGGCGGTGGGAGGGGTGGGCGGTTATCCCGGGCTCGGGTGGGGAAATGGGGGCGGATGAGTAGTTACCGCGATCCCGCCCCGCGGGGCGATGTGTACCCCTCGGAGGAGGAGATGGACCCGACCGGTGTCGGTGTGCTGCCGGCGAGCGCGCCGCCGGACACCACCCCCGGGCCGCAGCCGACTCCGGCGCCGCCGCCCGCCCCGACGCCGGTGCCGCACCCCGGGCCCCCGCCGCGCGCGGAGGCCCGGTCGATCGTCACGCACCGCTTGGACGGGGCCGTCGAGGTGGTCACCGACCTGGACGGGGACGGCGTCGCCGACGTGGTGCAGGTGGACCTCGACGGCGACGGCGTTCCGGACGTCACGTACGTCGACAGCGACCGCGACGGCCGCCTCGACACCGTGCTCCGCGACCCCGCCGGCACGCGTACCCGCTGAGCGCCGCGCGCCTCAAGGTTGTTAACAGGGGCCCCTCCTCTACCGGAGGCGCTAACAGGGGGCCCTTCCTTACACCTTGGGCAGCACGTCGGCGGCGACCAGGTCCAGGTGGTCCAGGTCGGCGAAGTCGAGCACCTGGAGGTAGATCCGCTGGCTGCCGGTCTCGGCGTACCGGCCGATCTTGTCGACGACCTCGGCGGGGGTGCCGGCCAGGCCGTTGGCGCGCAGCTCGTCCGGCTCCCGGCCGATGGCCGCGGCCCGGCGGGCCACCTCGGCGTCGTTCCGCCCGCAGCAGAGCACGAGCGCGTTGGACCAGGTCATGGTGGCCGGGTCGCGCCCGATGCCGGCGCAGGCGGCGCCGACCCGCTCGAACTGGGCGACGGTGTCCTCGATCGAGGCGAAGGGCAGGTTGAACTCGTCGGCGTAGCGGGCGGCGAGGCGCGGCGTGCGCTTCGGGCCCATGCCGCCGAGCAGGATCGGCGGGCGCGGGGTCTGTACCGGCTTCGGCAGGGCCGGCGACTCGCTGACCGGGTAGTAGCGCCCGGCGAAGTCGAACGTACCGCCCGCCGGGGTCTCCCACAGGCCGGTGATGACCGCGAGCTGCTCTTCCAGCCGGTCGAACCGCTCGGCGAGGGACGGGAAGGGGATCCCGTACGCGGTGTGCTCGTCGGCGTACCAGCCGGTGCCGATGCCCAGCTCCACCCGGCCACCGCTCATCTGGTCGACCTGGGCGACGGTGATCGCGAGCGGGCCGGGCAGCCGGAAGGTGGCGGCCGTCATCAGCGTGCCGAGCCGGATCGACCGGGTGTCGCGGGCCAGTCCGGCGAGGGTGGTCCACGCGTCGGTCGGGCCGGGCTCGCCGGTCACCGAGCCCATCTTCAGGTAGTGGTCGGAGCGGAAGAAGGCGGCGAAGCCGGTCTCCTCGGCGCGGCGGGCCACGGCGAGCAGGTCGTCGTAGGTGGCGCCCTGCTGGGGTTCGGTGAAGATCCGCAGTTCCATGGTCCCGAGCATAGGGAGGTCGGCGGGGTGCCGCCCAGCGACCGCACATGCCTTGACACGCATATGCCGGCGAGGGAATATAGGCTGGTGACAGCCGACGCCTTCGCGGTCCTCGCCGAGCCGACCCGGCGCCGGATCCTCGACCGGCTCCGCCGCGCCGAGTGCAGCGTGGGTGAGCTGGTGACCGACCTCGGGGTGAGCCAGCCAACCGTCTCCAAGCACCTGCGGGTGCTCCGCGAGGCCGGCCTCGTCAGCAGTCGCACCGCCGCCCAGCAGCGCATCTACCGGATCGAGGTCCGGCCGTTGCAGGCGGTCGACGGGTGGCTGGCGCCGTACCGACGGCTCTGGACCACCCACCTGGACGCCCTGGAACGCCACCTCGACAGTCAGGAGCCGTGATGGACCGCGCCGACTTCCGCCCGACCCCGCCGGCCGAGGTCTCCCTGGAGACCGCCGGCGGGCGCCGGACCGTCGTGTTCGTCCGCGACCTGCGCCACCCTCCGGAGGTGGTGTGGTCGGCGCTGACCGAGCCGGGCCGGCTCGCCGAGTGGGCGCCGTTCCTCGCCGACCGCGACCTGGGCTCCCCCGGTGACACGACGCTCACCATGATCGACGGTGAGACCACCGAACGGCACCGGGCCACGGTACGCCGGGCCGAGCGCCCGCACCTGCTGGAGTACACGTGGGGCGATGACCTGCTGCGCTGGGAGCTGATCCCCACCGCCGCCGGGACCCGCCTGACCCTGCGCCACACGCTCGCCGACGGCGGCATGGCACCGATGGTGGCAGCCGGCTGGCACCTCTGCCTCGACATCGCCGACCACCTGCTCGCCGGTGACCCGGTGGGCCCGATCCGGGGCGCCGAGGCGATGGACTTCGGCTGGCCGGAGCTGCGCGACGCGTACGCGGAGCGGCTGACCGGGGACTGACGTCACCCCGGGCGCCCGGCGGACGGATCCCCGCCCGCCGGGCGCCGGGCCGAGCGGGGGTCTCAGACGTACGGCCGGGTGGCGTAGGCCGTCTTGAGCGCGGCCAGGCCGGTCGCCTTCGGCGAGAGCGTGCCCCAGCCGGAGTTGAAGTAGTTCGTCCGCACGATCCGGGGTCCGCGCTCGGCGTTGAGCGCGGCGACGGCCGCCGGGACGGTGCGGATCCACGCCGCCTGGTCGGGGATCTCGGCCGCCCGGACGCCCCACTCGGCGATCAGGACCGGCCGGGAGAGCGCGACCGGGCCGAGGTCGGCGACCGCCCAGTCCTTGGTCCGGCGGAACCGGGCCAGCGCGGTGTGGGTCGGGTCCGTGGCGTAGACGTTCCACTGGAGGAAGTCGAGCTTGGCCATCAGCGCCTCCGGGTGGGTGCGCTGGTAGCAGGCCCGGTCGAAGCCCCCCACCCCCACCGAGAAGGTGGTGCCGGCGGGCAGGCCGCGCGCCTTGAACCAGTTGACGATGTACGTGACGGCCTGCACCGCGCGGGCGTCGGACTCCGCCCACGGGTACGCCTTGCCCGCCTCGGTGGTGCCGAACTCGTGGTCGGTGTCCAGTTCGGAGGCGAGCTGGATGTTCACCCCGAAGCCCATCGTCCGGTACTGCGACAGCGCCCGCGCGAACAGCCCGTCGCACTGACCGGCGAGCACCTGGCTGTAGCCGTACGCCCGCGGCCAGGTCGTTCCCGGTCGCTGCTGGATGGTCATGGCGGGCGCCGGGACGGTGTAGCGCACGCCGTCCACGGTGAAGGTCTGCGCGTCGGTGTTCGGGGCGCCGTAGTGCTTGAGCTCCAGCACCATGTTGATCTTTATCCCGGCCTTGCCCAGGTCGACCAGCCAGGGCCGGTTCCAGCCGGGGAAGACGTAGCCGTCGGCGAAGCTGCGGTACTGGGTCAACGAGCGGATGTTTCCGCCCGCCATGTCGGCCGTCGGGTCGGCATTGCCGGAGAGGTAGTAGCCGCCGAGCACCGGCGGGGCGATCGTGTAGGTGGCGGTTGCGGTGGCGGTGCGCCCGCCGTTGTCACGCACCGTCACGGTGACCCGGGGCATCACGCCACCGCCCGGTAGACGGCCACCGCGCCGGTGTCCGACAGCTTCGTCCAGGTGCGTCCGGAGTCGTCGGTGACGGTGACGGTGAGCGGGTCGATGACGGCGGTGACCCGCGCCGGGGCGCTGCTGTTGCCCTGGGCGTCGGTGACGACGACGGTGACGGTCACCGGCCGGGTGTCGGCGTCGCCGTACGTGACGGTCAGCGTCATCGGGTCAGCGGGAGAGTAGACCGCGGCGTTCAGGGCGGCGGTCACGGTGGGAGCGGCCATCGCCGCCTCCTCTCATGCTTCTGCCGGCGGCCGGCGGGCCTCCGCGCCCGACCGGTCCGGCCGTGCTGGATCTCGGGCGGCGACCGGCCCAGCCGGGCCCGCGCCCGGACGGCCGGTCATCGGGTACGGCGGACCGCCCGGCCCGCGTGCGACGGCGGAACGGCGGTGCTGCCGTACGGGTGGTGTCTCGACCTGCACGTTCGCGCGACGGCGGTGGGCAGCGGTCGTTCCGCCGCGTCGACGCGGCGGGGCGGACGTGTCGGAAGGTGGCGACGTCGGTGTCCGGAGGTGACACCGGGGCGGGGCGCCCGGTCCCGGTGTCGGGCGGAGCGCGGCCCGTGGGGCGGAGCCGGCGGTGCGCTACGCCGGATCCGCCACGGCGACGGGGCCGGGCTCGGTGGCGGCGGTGTCGGCGGGGACGGTGCTGTCCCCGCCGGGCCCGAGGATCGGGATGTGGCCCGCCATCCTTACGCCTCTCACCTGCTACAACAGTGCGACGGCGAGGTGCCCGGCGTCCTGTCCGGAATCCGACTCCGTCGTGTCGCGCAGATGGTTGCGACATGCCGCCTGACCTGCCTTGAGAGGAGAGCCTCCGGTGAAGTACCTGATGCTGATCTACGGCAACGAGGAGATCTGGAACAGTCTGCCCGCGGGCGACCTGACCGCGCTGATCGGCGAGGTCGACGCGTTCAACGAGGCGCTGCGCGGCTCCGGCGAGCTGGTGGAGAGCCAGGGCCTGGTGTCCCGGGCCCGGTCGGTCCGCATGGTGGGCGACGCGCCCGTGGTCACGGACGGCCCCTACCTGGAGGCGAAGGAGTACGTGGGCTCGTACTTCGTGGTGGACGTCGACAGCGAGGAGCGGGCACTGGAGATCGCCCGGTCGTACCCGGCCCTGCGGTTCGGCAGCGGACCCAGCGGCGGCGGCCTGGAGGTGTGGCCGCTGATGACCGGCACCGGCGGCGACCTCTGACCGGCGACGACCGCGTCGGTGACCTGCTGCGCGACCTCGCGCCGCAGGTCCTCGGCGCCCTCGTACGCCGGTACGGCGACTTCACCCGCGCCGAGGACGCCGTGCAGGAGGCCCTGCTCGCGGCGGTCGAGACCTGGACCGCCGACGGCGTGCCGGAGCACCCGGCGGGCTGGCTGCGCACGGTGGCTGCCCGCCGCTACGTGGACCAGGTCCGCGCCGACGCCGCCCGCCGGCGCCGGGAGCAGGCCGTCCTGGACGCGACCCCCCGCGACGCGCTGTTCGCTCCGCCGCCGGACGCCGAGCCCGCCCACGACGACCTGCTCGAACTGCTGTTCCTCTGCTGCCACCCGGCGCTGGGACCGTCGGCGCAGGTGGCGTTGACGCTGCGGGCGGTCGGCGGGCTGACCACCCCGGAGATCGCCGCCGCCTTCCTGGTGCCGGAGAAGACGATGGGGCAGCGCATCGTGCGGGCCAAGCAGCGGCTGCGGGAGGCGGGTGCCCGCTTCGCGCCGCCACCCGAGCCGGAGCGGGAGCCACGGCTCGCGGTCGTCCTGCACGTGCTCTACCTGATCTTCAATGAGGGGTACGCGGCCAGCAGCGGACCCGCGCTGCGCCGGGTCGACCTGACCCGGCAGGCCATCCGGCTGACCCGGCGCCTGCACCGGCGGCTGCCCGCCGACGGCGAGGTGGCCGGCCTGCTCGCGTTGATGCTGCTGACCGAGGCGCGGGGACCGGCCCGTACCGGGCCGGAGGGCGAACTGGTGCCGCTGGCCGAGCAGGACCGGACGCGCTGGGACGGCTCCGCGATCGCCGAGGGCACCGCGCTGCTGACCGACGCGCTGTCGACCGCGCCGGTCGGCCCGTACCAGGTGCAGGCCGCGGTCGCCGCCGTGCACGCCGAGGCGCCGTCCGCCGAGGAGACCGACTGGCCGCAGATCCTGGGCCTGTACGAGCTGCTGGAGCGGCTGGCCCCCGGGCCGGCGGTGTCCCTGAACCGGGCGGTCGCGCTCGGCATGGTGCGGGGGCCGGCGGCCGGCCTGGACCTGGTGCGTGAGCTGGCGGACGGGCCGCTCGCGGGGCACCACCGGCTGCTGGCGGTCCGCGCGCACCTGCTGGAGCGGGCCGGGGAGCGGGCGGCGGCCGCCCGGGAGTGGCGGGAGGCGGCCCGGCTCGCCGGCAGCCTGCCCGAGCGGCGCTTCCTCATCCGGCAGGCCGCCCGACTGGTGTGAGGCGGGTCACAGCGATGTCGTGTCGAACGGTCGCCGCCCGCTCCGATCCCTCGGTGAACGGGGACCACGAGGTGCCCCGCCGAGGAGAGGACGATCCGAGATGACCAAGGTGACCGCACAGCTGTCCGTGTCGCTGGACGGGTACTACGCCGGCCCCCGCCACACCGGCGACGGCCACTGGATGGAGTCGGCGGAGGCCGCCGCTTTCTTCCGGGTCACCCGGTGGGCGACCGACGCGATGGCCTGGCGTGAACGGCAGGGCTTCGCCGGCGGTACGCACGACACCAACTCGGAGATCGTCGCCGAGAGCTTCGCGGCGGCCGGCGCGTACGTCATGGGGCGCCGCATGGCCGACGGCGGCGAGGTGCCCTGGGGTGCGGAGCCGCCGTTCCGGGCGCCGGTCTTCGTCGTCACCCACCGCCCCCGGGAGACCCTGGTGCGCGGCGGCGGCACCAGCTTCACGTACGTCACCGACGGCGTCGCCAGCGCCGTCGCGCAGGCCCGCGCCGCCGCCGGAGGGAAGAACGTGGCGGTGGCCGGCGGCGGCAGCCTGGTCCGGCAGGTGCTCGCCGCCGGCCTGCTCGACGAGCTGGAGCTGCACATCGTGCCGGTCGTGCTGGGCAGCGGCCTGCGGCTGCTCGACGCCGACCTGGGCCTCGGCGCGAAGGAGGGCATCGAGCTGGTCCCGACGCGGGTCGTCCACTCCCCCGACGTGACCCACGTCCGCTACACCGTCACCGGCCGCGCACCCCTCCTGCTGGACGACCGCGGCCGCGGCGGCGGCCCCACGACCACGGTTTCGTGACGCCCGTCCGTCCTCCGCCGTGCAGGGGGTCACCAGGGCTCGGGGATGTTCAGGGCCAGGCAGCGTTGGGTGCCGAGGGTCGGCTGGTAGCAGGCGGATGCCTCCAGGTTGTTCGTGTGGTCGAACCGCGTGAACGAGGCGCTGCCGCCGTTGGCGCAGGTGCTGCCGCTCGTGGTGGTCCCGCCGGTGACCCGGCCGCTGGCGCAGCCGAGAGTGGTCGCCGTCTTCTCCACCGTGTTCAGCGACGAGCGCTGGTCGGTGTACTGGTGCGCGCCGTAGCCGGTCAGCCGGACGCCGGGCCGGGTGATCGAGTACTGGAACGCGGTCGAGGCGTAGTACGACCAGCTCGCGCCGGTGCCGACCGCGCGCAACTGGGAGTCGCTCAGGGAGGGTGGGATGTAGAGGTGGAAGCCCTTGTCGTGGGTGCTCGTCCCCTGGACCATCCGGTAGACGATCACGAGCAGGCCCTGCTGGTAGCTGACCGTGCTGTAGGTCAGGTGGCTGCCGTTGCCGCAGGTGGTCCGGTCGGCGATGTAGCCGACCCCGTTGGCGTACAGCAGGACGCGGGCACAGCGGCTGTCGTTGGCGGTGTCCTCGATGGTGCCGACGGTGCTCGAGACGCCCGAGCTGTCGGTGGCGTAGCCGGTCAGCCGTACGCCGGGCAGCGTGCCCGCGTACTGGTAGGCGGTGGGGTGGTAGTAGCTCCACGAGGCCGACCAGCCGCTGCCCGAGGGCAGGGCCAGCGCCGGCGCGGCGGGCAGCAGGGCGGCGACCAGGGCGGTCACCAGGGCCACGACGAAGGTGGCACCGGTCGACCGCCATCGGGGATGGGTCATCGGTCCTCCGATCAGGTTCGGGGTTCACCGGTGAGAGTGGCGCGGAGGATGAGGACGGCTCAGTCCCGAAGTGGACGCTGACCGGTTCCGGTCACGCCGACGGGGCGGGCGGTGCGTGCGCCGGCACGTAGGACGGGGCGGCGGGCCGCGCGGAGTGGCCGTACAGTGTGCCCACCCCTTGATCAAGGAGTGTGCCGTGACCCAGCCACCACCGGCGCCCCGACCGCCCGCCGAGGATTCCGCCGGCGGGAGCGCGCCGCCGTACCTGCTGGCCGCGCCCGCCACCGCCGACGCTCCCGGCGCCTTCCCGTGGCCCGAGGGCCAGCCCGCGTGGGCGATCCCGGTCAACCTCCCGGCGGGCACCCGCGGCTACGCGGTCTTCCTCCCCCTGGTGCCGGTCGCCGAGGCGGATGGCGCGGTGCCGGCCGGTGCCCCGGCGGCCACGACGCAGGCGGGCGGTACGACGCCCGGCGGCCCGGCCGCGGGCGTCAAGCCGGAGGTCGCGTCCGCCGGCGGCGAGACCGCCGCCAAGGACGGGTCACCGGAAGCGGGCACCGATCAGCCCGCTCGGCCTCAGGGGGCGCCCGAGCCCATCGGGACGCCGGCCGGCAGCGGGCCGTCGACCACACCCGCCCTGGCCACCGGTCCGTCAGCGGCGTCCGGCGCCACGGCGGCGGCCGCACCCGCGCCGGGTGACCCGGTGCCGTACGCCGCGGGGCCCGGCCGGGCCGGCGTGCCGCCGTACCCCGGGATGTCCGGTGGTTTCTACCGGCCGGCGCCGCCGGGGCCGTCGTGGTTCCAGCGGCACTGGCCCGGGCCGAAGCCCACGCGGGGGCACGCGGTGCCCGCCGCGGTCCTCGCCGGTGCTCTCGGGCTGGCGTTCTTCGTGCCGCTCAGCCGCACCGGGATCGGATGGTTCCTGGGCTGGCTGGCCCTGACCGTCGGCGTGGTGGTCGCGGTCCGCCGCCCGGTCGCCGACCTGCCGCGGACCGAGCGGTGGGTCCGCGCCGGCTGGGCGGCGGCCGCGCTGGCGTTGCTGGCGGTCCTGGCCTTCCGCAACGCGTGGTGGTTGGTGACGTTCTGCGTCCTCGGCGCGCTCGGGTGCGCGGCCCTCGCGGTGGTCGGCGGTCGGGGCGTCCGGTCGATCCTGTTCAGCGTGGTCGCGGGGCCGGTCGCGGCCGTCCGGGGCCAGCCCTGGGTGCGGGCCCACTTCCGGTCCAACGCCGACCCGGGGCTGGTGCGCCGGGTGGTCGGTTCGGTCGCGGCCACCGTCGCCGCGCTGATCGTGTTCGGCGCGCTGCTCGCGTCGGCCGACGGCGCCTTCTCGGTGGTGCTCGGCGCGGTCGTGCCCGAGGTCAGCATCGGTACGGTGTTCCGCTGGATCTTCCTCGCCACGGTCGGTGCGCTCTGCGTCGTGGCCGCCGTCTGGACGCTCGCCGCGCCGCCGGACCTGTCCAGCGTGGACCGGTCGACCCGGCGCAGCTTCGGCATGGTGGAGTGGGCGCCGGTCATCACGGCCGTGACGCTGCTGTTCGCCGGTTTCGTGGCGGTGCAGTTCACCGTCCTGTTCGGCGGTCAGCGGCATGTGCTGCGCACCGCCGGGCTGAGCTACGCCGAGTACGCGCGCAGCGGCTTCTGGCAGCTGGTCGCCGTCACCCTGCTGACGCTCGCCGTGCTCGGCGGGGTGGCCCGCTGGGCGCGGCGCGAGAGCGGTGCCGAGCGGATCGTGCTGCGCGTCCTGCTCGGCGCGCTGAGCGCGCTCAGCGTCGTCATCGTGATCTCGGCGCTGTCCCGGATGTACACGTACCAGAAGGTCTACAGCTTCACCGGCGAACGTCTCTTCGTGATGGCGTTCGAGCTGCTGCTCGGCACGGTCTTCCTGATGATCCTCGTCGCCGGGCTGCGCTGGAAGGGCGGTTGGATCCCGCGCGCGACCGTGGCACTCGCCGTGGTCATGCTGCTCAGCCTGGCCGTCCTCAACCCGGAGGACTACGCCGCCAGCCGCAACATCGCCCGCTACCAGACGACCGGGAAGATCGACGCCTGGTACCTCCGGGCCCTCTCGGCCGACGCGACGCCCGCCCTGGCCGAGCTGCCCGACCCGGTACGCCGCTGCACCCTGAGCTGGATCGCCGACGACCTCGACGAGCCGGACCCCTGGTACGCCTGGAACCTGGGCCGGGTCCGCGCCCGGCAGGCGCTGGAGCGGGTGGGGCCGAGCGCGGTCGGCGGACCGAGCGACTGCAAGGCCGCCGACCAGTTCGACCTGCCGAAGACCCGCCGCCCCCGCTGACCCGCCCCCGCCCTGCGGAGCCGCCCTGCGGCGCCTCGCCCCGCCTCAGTCACCCCGACGCCGGCTGGTGAGGTCGAGCAGCCGCCGCATTTGGTACGACAGCACACGCCCCTGCCCCAGCGACAGCGTCACCTCGTGGCTGCCCGCGTCGACCACGGCCAGCGCGATCACCGGTTCCAGCCCGGCCGTCAGCCCCTGCGACAGCGACACCTCGGCGACGGCCGCCTCCGGCCGCCCACCGGTGACCGGCAGGCGGAGCGACCGGTGCCGGTGACGGTCGAGGCAATCTCGCCGGTCACACCAGTGCGGATGGGCGAGGTCCGCGAGCCGGCCGGTGGGATAGCGGTACGCGTACCCGCACGGCCTCGTCACGAGCGGACGGACGGCGGCCGGTTCCGCCCGCCAGCCGTACGCGTCGAGAGCGGCCGCACCCGACGTCACGTGCTGCCGGCAGACGTAGAGGGACGCTTCCAGGCTGTCGCCCCCGTACACCTCGATCCGCACGTCCGCCGGCCGCCCGCACGCTGGCAGGGCGGGCAGGATGCCAGGTTGAGCCGTCAAGATGCCCCCTTCGCCGCATTGCCGATGCGCCTTCCAGCCTCGCTCACAATGCCAAATGACGCAAGCGCTATTTGGCCTAATGGCTGCTCCACACAGTTGGCCAAGATCCAACGTGGGACGATGGCCGCGTGACGGACGACCTGGCGGCTGCGGTCCGGGCCTACGAAGAGGCGCGGGCTGCCGTTATGGACGCCCAGGCCCGGGCGGAGCAGCTCGTCACGAACGCGAGGAACGACGTGGCCGAGGCCCGTTCGCGGCTCGCCGAGGCAATTGTCGACGCCGCTCGTGACGGAATGCGGCAAGTCGACATCGTCCGGGTCACCGGATACACCCGCGAGCGGGTCCGCCAGATCCTGCGGGCTGGCGGCGTCGAAGCGGAGTGAGTCTGGCGGCGCTCAGTGCGTCGCGGTTCCCCGAACTGCCCCGGCCGTCCGCCCACACCGGTCCCGCCACCGCCGCCTGCTAGTCGAGGTGCTCGGCCGGGGCCGTCTGGAGCAACCAGGCCAGCGGCATTCTGGCCTGCTCCTCGTAGTCGCCGCGCTCCGACAGCCGATACAGGGTGACGGTCTGCCCGCTGTCGCGGTCCACCATCCAGTAGCGGGGAATGCCGGCGGCGGCGTACTCCCGGACCTTGGTGACCGAGTCGATCGCCTCGGAGCCCGGCGAGACGATCTCGACCACCAGCGCGACGTCCGCCGCGACGGACCAGACGCTCCGCGGCGGCGGCTTGCGCCACACGGTGAGGTCAGGGATGCGGCCGCCGACCCCGTCGGGGCCGGGCACCCGGAGGCCGGCGGCCTGGAGAACCTGCTCGGCGGGCCACCCGGCGATGATGAGCCACGCCATCAGCCGACTGGCGATCATCGCGTGCTCCGAGTCCGGCGGCGGCATGACCGACAGCACCCCCTCGGGGCTCGTCTCGTACCGGTGACCGTTGGGATCGGCGGCGTTCATGGCGGCCAGATCCTCGAGCGTCACGACAGCGGGCATGTGCCTGCCGACGGCCTCTGCGCTCATGGGCTCATCCTAGGCGCCGTACCCCTCCGGCCGATCGCTCAGCCGCGCCGGCGTCCCTTGTTCACAGCCCGTGGCGGCGGTCGCCGGCCACCAGTTCGGCCACCCGCGCCTCGGACCCGGCGGAGAACCGCTGCCGCCGGGCGTCGACGGCCTGCCGGGTCTCCTCCGCGACCAGGTCGCTGTTGATCATCGCCGCCGCCAGGGCGCCGCCCGCCGCGGCGGCCCCCACCTGCGCCGCCAGGTCCGTGACGTTCCCGGCCACCCACACCCCGGGTACGTCGGTACGCCCGGTCGGGTCGGCGGGGACGTGCTCGCCCATCCCGCTCGGGTGCTCCACCGGCCGCAGCCCGAGCCCGGCCAGGAGTCCGGCCCGCGCGACCGTCCGCGCCCCGACCGCCAGCGCGTCCCGCTCGACGACCGTTCCGTCGGCGAGCCGTACCCCGGTCAGCCGGTCGTCGACGATCTGCAGGGCCGCGACCGCACCGGTCACCACCCGGATGTCGCGGGCGGCGAGCTGTTCCGCCTGTTCCTCGTCCGGGCCGGCGGACAGGTGGGTGAAGTACGTGACGTCGGCGCTCCACTGGCGGAACAGCAGCGCCTGGTGCACCGACATCGGGCCGGTGGCCAGCACGCCGATGGCCCGGTCGCGGACCTCCCAGCCGTGGCAGTACGGGCAGTGGATCACGTCCCGGCCCCACCGCTCCCGCAGTCCGGCGACGCCCGGCAGGTCGTCCACCAGCCCGGTGGTCACGAGCAGCCGGCGCGCCCGCACCGACCGCCCGTCGGCGAGCGTCACGGCGAACCCGTCACCGTCGCGCGCCGCGGCGTCGACCTGCCCGGTCACCACGTGGCCGCCGTACCCGCGCACCTCGGCCCGGCCGCGCTCCAGCAGTTCGGCCGGCGGCGTGCCCTCGCGGGCGAGCAGCCCGTGCACCCCGTCGGCCGGCGCGTTACGCGGGGCGCCCGCGTCGATCACCACCACCGACCGGCGGGCCCGGGCGAGCATCAACGCCCCGTTCAACCCGGCGGCGCCGCCGCCGACCACCACCACGTCGTAGTCGCTGCTCAACTGATCGGTCATCCTGACCACCTCCCGCGCCAACCATGCGCGGACTGCGGCCGTACCAGCAAATGTTGTTGCCGTTGTGGCAAACTTGCCGGATGGACGGTGATCTGGACCAGGCCCTCGACGCGGTCGGCCCGCGGCTGCGCGCCCTGCGGAAGCAGCGCGAGACCACCCTGGCCGACCTGTCGAGGGAGACCGGCATCTCGGTGAGCACCCTCTCCCGCCTGGAGTCCGGTGCCCGCCGCCCGACCCTCGAACTACTGCTCCCCCTGGCCCGCGCCCACGGCGTCACGCTCGACGAGCTGGTCGGCGCCCCGCCCACCGGCGACCCGCGCATCCATTTGCGCCCCGTCACCCACCACGGCATGACGATGCTGCCGCTGACCCGGCGGGCGGGCGGCATCCAGGCGTACAAGCTGGTGATCCCGGCCCGCAAGGGGACCCCCGACCCGCAGACCCACGAGGGGTACGAGTGGCTCTACGTCCTCAACGGGCGGCTGCGGCTCGTCCTCGGGGAGCACGACCTGGTGCTCGCGCCGGGCGAGGCGGCCGAGTTCGACACCCGGGTGCCGCACTGGTTCGGTGCCGCCGACGCGGAACCGGTGGAGATCCTCAGCCTCTTCGGCCGCCAGGGCGAACGCGCCCACCTGCGCGCCCGCCCGACATCCCGTTCCGCGTCGTCATGACGACGCGGGCGGCGGCCACCACCTGGTGACCGCCGCCCGGCCCGGGCGTCCGGATCAGGCCAGGTCGTACCGGCCCAGGTTCATGACCTTGGTCCACGCCGCCACGAAGTCCCGGACGAACTTCTCGCGGGCGTCGTCGCCCGCGTAGACCTCGGCCAGGGCGCGCAGCTCCGAGTTGGACCCGAAGACGAGGTCGGCGCGGCTGCCGGTCCACTTGACCTCGCCGGTGGCGAGATCGCGCCCCTCGAAGGTGTTCGCGTCCTCGGACGTCGCCTTCCACGTCGTACCCAGGTCGAGGAGGTTGACGAAGAAGTCGTTGGTCAGCGCACCGGGGGTCGTGGTGAGGACACCGAGCGGCGACTGCTGCCAGTTCGCACCCAGGACGCGGAGACCGCCGACGAGAACCGTCGTCTCCGGCGCGCTCAGGGTCAGCAGGTTCGCCTTGTCGACCAGGAGGAACTCCGCCGGCAGGCGGTTGCCCTTGCCGAGGTAGTTGCGGAACCCGTCGGCGGTCGGCTCCATCGCCGCGAACGACTCCACGTCGGTCTGCTCCTGCGTGGCGTCCGTACGTCCCGGCGTGAAGGGCACCTCGACGTCGACTCCGCCGTCGCGGGCGGCCTGCTCGACGGCGGCGTCACCGGCGAGCACGATGAGGTCGGCGAGCGAGATCTGCTTGCCGCCGGTCTGCGCGGCGTTGAACGCCTGCTGGATGCCCTCCAGCGTGCGCAGCACCGTCGCCAGCTGGTCGGGGTCGTTGACCTCCCAGCTGTGCTGCGGTTCCAGGCGGATCCGCGCCCCGTTGGCGCCGCCGCGCTTGTCGCCGCCACGGAACGTCGAGGCCGACGCCCACGCGGTGGAGACGAGCTGGGCCACCGTCAACCCCGAGGCGAGGACCTGCGCCTTGAGAGCCGCGACGTCCTGCGCGTCGACGAGTTCGTGCGTCACCGGCGGGACCGGGTCCTGCCAGACCAGCGTCTCGGTGGGAACCTCCGGGCCGAGGTAGCGCTGGATCGGGCCCATGTCGCGGTGGGTCAGCTTGAACCAGGCCCGGGCGAAGGCGTCCGCGAACTCGTCCGGGTTCTCCAGGAACCGTCGCGAGATCTGCTCGTAGACCGGGTCGAAGCGCAGCGCCAGGTCCGACGTCAGCATCCGCGGCTCGCGGCGCTTCGCCGGGTCGTGCGCCTCCGGCACCATGTCGGTGCCCGCGCCGTTGCGGGGACGCCACTGGTGCGCGCCGGCCGGCGACGTCATCAGTTCCCAGTCGTAGCCGAAGAGGATGTGGAAGAACTCGTTGTCCCACCGGGTCGGGTGGTAGGTCCAGGTGACCTCGAGACCACTGGTGATCGTGTCGGCGCCCTTGCCGGTGCCGAAGCTGTTCCGCCAGCCGAGGCCCTGCTCCTCGATCGGGGCGGCCTCGGGCTCGGCACCGACGTGGTCGGCCGGGCCGGCACCGTGGGTCTTGCCGAAGGTGTGGCCGCCGGCGATCAGCGCGACCGTCTCCTCGTCGTTCATCCCCATGCGGTGGAACGTTTCGCGAATGTCGCGGGCCGAGGCGAGCGGGTCCGGGTTGCCGTTCGGGCCCTCCGGGTTGACGTAGATGAGGCCCATCTGGACCGCGGCGAGCGGGTTCTCGAGTTCCCGGTCGCCGGTGTAGCGGTCGTCGCCGAGCCAGGTCGTCTCGGGACCCCAGTAGACGTCCTCCTCGGGCTCCCAGACGTCCGGCCGGCCACCCGCGTACCCGAAGGTCTTGAAGCCCATCGACTCCAGGGCGACGTTGCCGGCGAGGATCATCAGGTCGGCCCAGGAGATGCTCTGGCCGTACTTCTTCTTGACCGGCCACAGCAGGCGCCGGGCCTTGTCGAGGTTCCCGTTGTCCGGCCAGCTGTTGAGCGGCGCGAAGCGCTGCATGCCGGCGCCGGCGCCGCCGCGGCCGTCGCTGATGCGGTACGTGCCCGCGCTGTGCCACGCCATCCGGATCATCAGCGGGCCGTAGTGGCCGAAGTCGGCCGGCCACCAGTCCTGCGAGGTCGTCAGGACCTCCGCGATGTCCCGCTTCACGGCGGCGAGGTCGAGGGCCGTGAACGCCTCGGCGTAGTCGAACTCACCGTCGAGCGGGTTCCGCTCGGCGGGGTTCTTGGCGAGGATCTTCAGGTTGATGCTGTTCGGCCACCAGCCGCGGTTGCCGCCGCCCTGGGTCGGGTGGGGGGCGCGTCCGTGCGCCACCGGGCAGCGCGACTCGCTCCCCGCGCTCGCGTCGTGGACGACGGCCTCGTGGTTCTCGGACATCGGGTTCTCGGACAACGGATTCCTTTCCGTGACGTGCCGTATCAGAGGGATCAGGAGTTGCCAGCGTCGGAACAGTCGGGGCACCGGCCCCAGTAGACGACCTCGGCCTCGTCGACCGAGAAGCCCCTGTCGTCGGACGGGGTCAGGCAGGGTGCCTCGCCGACGGCGCAGTCGACGTCGGCGATCAGACCGCAGGACCGGCACACCAGGTGGTGGTGGTTGTCCCCGATCCGCGACTCGTAGCGGGCCACCGAGCCGGACGGTTCGATGCGCCGCACCAGGCCCGCGGTGGTCAGCGCGCGCAGCACGTCGTACACCGCCTGGTGCGACACGTCGGGGAGGTCCCGGCGTACGGCGGTGATGATCGATTCCGTGTCGGCGTGCGGATGCGCGTGCACCGCGTGCAGCACCGCCACTCGGGGACGGGTCACGCGCAACGCCGCCCCCCGCAGCATCCGCGGGACGTCCATGATCGTGGCCACGCCGGAAGTCTTGCTCATTTTCTGGAATGAGTCAAGATTATGGGTGGGGCGTCACGCCACCCGCCAGCGGCGCCCGCAGCCCTACTCCTCGATGTATCCGGTGGTGGGATCGATCATGGCCAGGAACGTCCGGACGTGCTCCTCCATCTCGGGCCGGGTCATCGCCGAGCCGCCGGAGATCGCAAAGCCGTACTCGTGCGGCCCGTTGAGCCAGTCGAAGTCGTAGGTGCCGGGCTTTCCGGCACGCTCACGAACCCGGAACTCCTGCCCGTCGATGGTCAGCACGATCGGCGGTTGATCATCTCGGTACCGGATGCGCAGGTGCTCCGGCACAAGACCCGGCTCCGGCTCCGTTGACATGCGTGCTCCTTCTCCGCCGACCCGACCGCATCTCATCGTCCCTCGCGACCACGTCACAGTTCGCCATCAAGAAGCGCTTTCAGCAGAGGCAGCTGTCGTGGTCGGATCGGGTCACGATGGGCGCTCGACCGGACATGGAGTAGACGTGAGTTCCGGGACTGAACACGAGGACCGCTTCCGCCGCGTCTACACGATGAACTTCGAGCCGCTGCTGGCGTACGCGATGCGGCGTGTCGAGCAGCCTGAGGACGCGGCCGACGTGGTGGCCGAGACCTTCCTCGTCGCCTGGCGGCGCAGCCGTGACATGCCGCCGGAGGCCGAGGCCCGGCTGTGGCTGTACGGCGTGGCCCGCCGGGTGCTGGCCAACCACCACCGCGGCGGGGTGCGCCGGGAACGGCTGGGCGATCGGTTGCGGCAACGACTCAGGGTCGCCGTCGCCGTCGACCCGGGCAGCGAGGTGCCCGAACGGCTCACGGTCCAGGCCGCGCTGGCCCGGCTGGGCGATCTGGATCGGGAGGTGTTGCTGCTGACCTTCTGGGAGGGCCTGGAGCCGCGCGAGGCCGCGGCGGTTCTCCAGGTGAACCCTGCCGCGGTCCGTACCCGGCTGTCCCGGGCCCGGGCCCGATTGCGCGATCTCGTCGGTGACGACCTGGACCCGACCGGACATGTACCCGACGTCATGGCAGCACGCGGCTCAGAGGAGGGCAGATGACCGACGAACACCTCGACCGGATGGTCCGAGACGCCGACCCGTACCGACCCGATGTCATCCGGCACCTCGACGAGGCCGCACAGAACCTCCTGGAGGAGATCATGTCCGTGCCGACCCTCGAACCCGTCGCCGAGCCACCCGGCAGGCGCCCCCGGGCGCGCCGCGGCATGATGAGCGGCCTCGCCGGCGCAGGCGTCGCGGCCACCCTTCTCGCCGGCGTCCTGGCGGTCTCGATCATCGAAGGTGACCAGCCGGACGGACATCCGGCGAACCCGCCGATCACCTCCGAAGCGAGGGACCCGGCCACGTACTCCGCGATGGTGCTCAAGGCGGCCGAGGAGAACCCGCGGCTGCTGATCGACCAGCCCGGCTGGAAGGCGACCACCGTCTACGGGTTCGCCGAGAAGGAGGGCACCATCGCGTTCAGCAACGGCGGACGCCACCTGGCGATGAACTGGTATCCGGCCGCCCAGTACGACGGCTACCACAAGGATCGGCTCCACGTCAGCAAGCCGGAGGCGGTGAAGGTCGACGGCTGGCCGGCCGACCTGTTCCGGTACAGCGCGAGCGACTTCGCCGTCATGCTCCGGCCCCGCGACGGTTCCTTCGTCGAACTGCGTACCGGGGGCGCCTGGACCCGTGGCGAGTTCGATCGCGCTCTCGCCGACGTGGTCCGCGTCGACGCCCGCACCTGGCTCGCCGCGCTTCCGGCCGAGATCGTCACTCCCGACCGGGTGAGCGAGCAGGCGGCCGAGGTGCTCGCCGACGTGCCGCTCCCTCCGGGCTTCGACACCGCCACGTTGAACAACCTCGGTACCAACGACTCCTACCAGTTCGGCGCCAAGGTGACCGGCCGGATCGGCTGCGAATGGATCGCCGAATGGCTGCGGGCGAAAAAGGCCGGTGACGACGCCGCGCTCCGCCGGGCCGCGGACGCGTTGCGCAGCAGCCACACGTGGAAGGTGCTGCACCAGATGAACGACGAGGGCGACTGGCCGGAGGTGTTCTGGGAGACCGCCGACAAGGTGGCCGCCGGTAGCCCGCCCGACCAGTACGAAGATGCCCTGGGCTGCGAGTAACCGCCCGGATCGCCGAGCAGGTTCGGGCCGGGCGCCGAGGATCATCTGATCCTCGGCGCCCGGCGCCTGGTCTGGAGGCCTGCCGACCGCCCGTGGCAGGATCTGCCGGGTGCAGATCGGGATGCTCGGGCCGTTCGAGGTTCGCACGGACGACGGCGGCTCCGCCGACGTGCCGGGCGCCCGCCTGCGCGGGCTGTTGATCGCCCTCGCGCTCAGACCTGGCCAGGTGGTCCCCAAAGCGACGCTCGTCGACTGGATCTGGGGTGAACACCCGCCCTCCGACGCGGCGAACGCGCTGCAGCGCCTGGTTTCCCGGCTGCGGAAGGCGCTGCCGGAAGGGGCGGTCGAGGGGCAGCCGGACGGCTACCGGTTGACGGTGGACCCCGACGCCGTCGACGCCGTACGGTTCGAACGCCTCGTCGGCCAGGCCCGCGATGACGCGGGTCCGCAGCGGGCCCGGCGGCTCCGCGAGGCCCTCGCGTTGTGGCGCGGTGCGGCCATGCAGGATGTCGGTCTGCCCGACAGCGCGGCGCTCGACGCGGCGGCCACCCGGCTGGAGAGGCTACGCCTGACGGCCATGGAGGATCGGTTCGACCTGGAGGTCAGCCTCGGCCACGGTGCGGAACTGGTCCCGGAGCTGACCGACCTGGTGGCCGCGCACCCGGTGCGCGAACGGCTTGTCATCGCGCTGATGCGTGCCCTCGCGGCGGCCGGTCGCGACACCGAGGCGCTGCTCGTGTACCAGCGCACGAGCGAGGCCCTGGCCGACGCGCTGGGCGTCGACCCCTCCCCGGAGCTCTCGGCACTGCACGTCGCGCTGCTGCGGGGCGAGGTGGGGCGGCGGGAGCAGAATCGCAAGACCAACCTGCGTGCCGAGCTGAGCAGCTTCATCGGCAAGGACGAAGCTGTCACCGAGGTCGGCGCACTCGTCGCCCGGCACCGGCTCACCACCCTGATCGGGCCGGGCGGTTCGGGGAAGACCAGGCTGGCCACCGAAACCGCGCGCCGGCTGCTCGACGACCTGCCGGACGGCGCCTGGCTGGTGGAACTCGCCGCCATCGGCGCCGACGGAGACGTCGTGCAGGCGACGCTCGCCGGGCTCGGTCTCCGGGACGCTCTGCTCGGCGAGGCGCCGAGCATGGAGCTGATCGACCGGCTCATCGCCGCGATCCGCGAGCGGGAGGCGCTGCTGGTCCTGGACAACTGCGAGCACGTGATCGAGTCGGCGGCGGCGTTCGCCCATCGACTGCTCGGGGAGTGCCGGCGGCTGCGGATCCTGGCGACGAGCAGGGAACCGCTCGGCATCACCGGTGAGGCGCTGTGGCCGGTCGAGCCGCTGGCGTTGCCGAAGGGGGACGCCGGGCCTGGCGAGATCGAGTCCTCTCCCGCCGTCCAGTTGCTGCGGGACCGGGCGAGTGCGGTGCGCAGGGATCTCGCGGTCGACGCCCACACGTTGTCCACGATGGCGCGGGTCTGCCGGGCGTTGGACGGGATGCCGCTGGCGATCGAACTGGCCGCGGCCAGGTTGCGCACCATGTCCATCGATCAGCTCGCCGAGCGGCTCGACGACCGGTTCCGCCTGCTGACCGGCGGCAGCCGTACCGCGTTGCCCCGGCACCGGACGCTGCGCGCGGTGGTCGACTGGAGCTGGGAGCTGCTGACCGACGCCGAACGGAGGGTCCTGCGCAGGCTCTCGGTGTTCTCGGGCGGGGCGAGCCTGGAAGCGGCCGAGCGGGTCTGCGCCGGCGGCGCGGTCGAGCCGGAGGAGGTGCTCGAACTGCTCACCGCACTGGCCGAGAAGTCGCTGCTGGTCGCCGAGGGTGACGGCGCACCGCGGTACCGGATGCTCGGCACGATCAAGGAGTACGCCTCGCACCGGCTCGCCGAGGCGGGGGAATCGGACCTGGCGCGGCACGCGCATCTCGCCTACTTCACCGAACTCACCGAGGCCGCGGAGCCGCAGCTTCGCCGCGCCGAACAGCTGAAGTGGCTCGCCGTCCTCGAAGTCGAGCACGACAACATCGGTTCCGCGATGCGGGGCGCGCTCGCGGCCGGCGAGGCGCCCGCGGCGATGCGGCTGGCCGCGGCCGCCGGCTGGTACTGGTGGCTCGGCGGTCACCGGACCGAAGGCATGGAGCTGATCACCGCGGCCACCGCAACGCCCGGCGAGGTGAGCGACGAGATCCGGGCCACCGTGTACGCGCTCGTCGTGCTGTTCCTGAACTCCGGGCCGGGCGACGAACACCACGCGGCGAAGTGGATCCACAAGGCGTACCGGCTCAGCCGGCGCAGTCGAGGCAGCCACCCGGGGATGGCGCTCGTCGTCCCGCTGGAACGCATGGTGCGGGAGCCGGACGCGCTCCTGCCCGCCTGGGAGACCCTGCTGGACCACGAGGACCCCTGGGTCCGCGCGCTGGCCCGGCTGCACCTCGGCAAGCTGCGGATCATCCTCGGCCAGGACGGGTGGGATGTGGACGCGTACTTCGAGCGGGCGCTCGTCGAGTTCCGGGCCCTCGGCGAACGGTTCGGGATCTCGTTCGCCCTGAGCGAGCTGGCGGAGCTGATCGCCGTACGCGGTGAGTTCGCCGCGGCGTGCGCGCACTACGAGGAGGCGATCGCGGTCGTCACCGAGGTCGGCGCCGTCGAGGACGTCATCCGAATGCGGTCGCGGCAGGCGCGGTTGTACTGGTTGTTGGGCGATGAGGACGCCAGCGTGGCCGCCCTCGCCGAGGCGCAACGGTTCGCGGACCGGGTCACGTGGCCGGGTGCGCTGGCCGAACTGGCGCTGTCCAAGGCGGAGCTCGCGCGCTGGCGTGGTGACGCCGAGGAGGCGTACGAGCAACTCGGAGTCATGACAGCGCTGCTGGGCGACGAGGCGGAGCTGGCGGGTATCCGTGCGGGGACCCACGACCTGCTGGGCTATCTGACCGACGATGTCGACCAGGCCCGTACGCATCGCATGGCGGCCTGCGAGGCGGCGCGCGAGGCCGGTTACGCACCGTTGATCGCACAGGTGCTCGTGGGGGTCGCGGACCTGGCCCTGCGCCGCGACCAGCCCGAGCAGGCCGCGCGGCTGCTCGCGGCGAGCGCTGCGGTACGTGGACTGCCGGACCGCTCGCACCCGGACCTGGCCCGGATCGAGCAGACAGTGCGACGCCGCCTCGGCGAAGCGACGTTCGCCGAGGCGGCGCTGGCAGGCACTGCGACCAGCTGGAGTCAGTTGGTCGCGGTCACGCTCGCTTGTTGAACGTGGAACGCGCCCACAGGTACCCGACCAGAGCGATGCCGACGCACCAGGCGAAAGCGGGGATCACGTCACCGGTGGCGGGCGCGCCGGCGAGGAACCCGCGCAGGGTTTCGATGATCGGCGTGAAGGGCTGGTACTCCGCGAACTCCCGAAGCCCGGGCCCCATCTTCTCCGCCGGCACGATCGCGCTGCTGAAGAACGGCAGCATGACCAGCGGCACGGAGGCCAGACCCGCCGTTTCCGGCGACTTCGCGGACAGGCCCAGGGCGACCGTGAGCCAGCCGGCCGCGAAAGCGAGCAGCACGATGACGCCGATCGCGCCGAGCCAGTCGAGGGCGCTCGCCGACGGGCTGAATCCCAGCAGGAAGGCCACCCCGACGAGCGCCGCGATGGCGATCAGGTTGGTCAGCACGCTGGCGATGACGTGACCGGCCAACACCGCGCCGCGGGAGACGTGCATGACCTTGAACCGGTTGATGATGCCCTTCGTCATGTCGGAGTTCACCGACGTCGCGGTGGCCCCCAGCCCGTAACAGACGGCCAGCAGCATCAGCCCGGGTGTCGCGTAGTCGATGTAGTCGACACCGACGTCGAACGCGTCTCCGAACATGTACACGAACATCAACATGATCACGATCGGCATCAGGACCGCGTTGAACACCGAGGTCGGATTCCGGGCGATGTGTGTGACGTTGCGACGCAGCATGACGATCGGATGGGACTTGGCGCTCATTTCGCGGCCACCTCCGTGGTACGGCCCGTCAGGGCGAGGAAGACGTCATCGAGATCCGGTGTCTGCACGGACAGCCCGTCGGCACTGATCGCGTACTCGTCGAGCCGGTCCAGCAGGACCCGCAGCGACCTCGTCCCGCCGTCGCTGGGAACCCGCAGGGCCAGTGCCTCGTCGTCCCGCGTGGCCTCGGTGAGGACCCGCGCGGCCGCGTCGAGTTCGGCGACGGTGGTGAACCGGAGCCGGACGTGCGTCCCGGGAATCTGGCGCTTGAGCTCGTCGGGGGTGCCCTCGGCGACCAGGCGGCCCTGATCGAGCACCGCGATCCGGTCGGCGAGCTGATCGGCCTCCTCGAGGTACTGGGTGGTGAGGAAGACGGTCACACCGTCGGCCACCAGCTCACGGATGATCGACCACATCGTGCGACGGCTACGCGGATCCAGTCCCGTCGTCGGCTCGTCGAGGAAGATGATCCGCGGGTCGCCGACGAGCGTCATCGCCAGATCCAACTTCCGCCGCATCCCCCCGGAATAGGTCGACACCGGCTTCCGCGCCGACTCCACCAGGTCGAACCGCTCCAGCAGGTCCGTGACGACCCGCTTGCCGTCCCGGGCGGGAACCGGGCTCAGATCCACCATCAGCTGCAGGTTCTCCCGCCCGGTCAGCAACTCGTCGACCGCCGCGAACTGACCGGTGACCCCGATCGCCGCGCGCACCGCCCTGGGCTGGGTCGCGACATCATGTCCGGCGACCCGTACCGTCCCACCGTCGGCCCGCACCAACGTGGTCAACACGTTCACCGTCGTCGTCTTGCCCGCCCCGTTCGGACCGAGCAGGGAGAAGATCGTGCCGGCGCGGACCTCCAGATCGATGCCGTCGAGCACGACCTTGTCCTTGTAGGCCTTGCGCAGTCCTGTGACCGCGATCGCTGAACTTGTCATGCGACCACCATGGGCGCCCGCCCTGTCACCCGCCTGACACGACCCTGACACGGCCCCTGACACGGCTTCTGGCGGCGGTACGACCGCAGACCTCACATCACATGTGTGGCCGGAAGTACCGGAATCAGCGAGTTGTTCCTCCGTGCGCCTCCGCGGCCACCGCCGGACCAGTCCCACGGCCGGCGGTGGCCCAGATCTGGCCGGCGGTCAGAAGCACGGGTTGCGCAGCACCCACTCATCATCGCTACCAGCCGCCGCCGGCCGGCCGGGGCGAGCGCTGGACTCGACCAGTACGACGTGATCCTCGGGTCGTATCTGGGCGGGCAACCGGCCGAACCGCTGGACACGCTGCGCCGCGAATTCCTCGTCCGAGAACCGCATCCCGGACTCACGCTCCTCAAGCACGGCGCCCTCCCTCTCCGGACCAGTTGTTGCTGCTCAGGTCCCAATTGTTGCGGCGTTACCGCCACCGTTGCCACCATCGCGGCGGCCGGCACCGCGCGACCGCCGTGTCGTGCGCCACTGCCCGTCGAACGCGGCAGACCGCCGGCTTCGACAGCCGGGTCTGCCACACGTGTCCCTCGCCGAAACAGCTCGGCTCGGCGATGCACCTTGATTCGCGGGTGGCTGTTCCGGCACCCGTTCTCATCGCAGGGTGAGCGGGGTCACGGATTCGACGCGGGTCAGCTTCTCCGGGTTACGGACGTAGTAGACGCCGGTGATACGGGCGTCCTCGACACGGATCGCCATGACCCCGTCGAGTTCTCCGTCCAAGCGTACGAGGAGCGCCGGGTTGCCGTTGACCACGGTCGGTTCACCGGTGAGCGTGCCTTCGACCTTGCCCAGACCACCGAAGAACATACGGGCCACCTTCTCAGCGCCGACGATCGGTCGCAGCGCGGCCTGCTTGACGCCGCCGCCGTCGCCCACCAGAACGACGTCCGGGGCGAGCACGTCGAGCAGGCCCTGCAGGTCCCTGGTTTCGACCGCGCGCCGGAACGCTTCCAGAGCCGCCCGGGTCTCGCTCGGGGAGACCACCTGGCGGGGGCGGCGAGCATCGACGTGCTGGCGGGCGCGGTGCGCGATCTGATGGACGGCCGCGGAGCTCTTGCCGACGGCGGCCGCGATCTCGTCGTAGCTGACATCGAAGGCCTCGCGCAGCACGAAGACGGCCCGCTCGGTCGGCGACAGAGTCTCCAGGACGATCATGAGTCCCATCGACACGCTCTCGGCGAGTTCTACGTCCTCGGCCACGTCCGGCGCGGTGAGCAGCGGATCTGGCAGCCAGGGGCCGACGTAGGCCTCCTTGCGGCGCTTCATTGTGCGCAGCCGGTTGAGCGACTGCCGGGTGGTGATCCGGACCAGGTAGGCCCGCTGGTCGCGCACGTGCTCCGCGTCGGTCCTGATCCACCGTAACCAGGTTTCCTGCAGGACGTCTTCGGCGTCGGCCGCCGACCCGAGCATCTCGTACGCGACGGTGAAGAGCAGGTTGCGGTGGGCGACGAAGGTGTCGGTCGCCGGGTCACTGGCGTGGCTCATGTGTCGACCCTTCTTCTTCGCGGGTGGCCCTGGTTGCCGGAGGCCTTCAACCGGCATCAGCGGCACATCGTCGTCAGCCGGCGAAAGGCTCGAGGCCGAAGCGGCCCCACGCGATGAAGGCTGCGAGCGCAACGTAGCCCAGGTTCACCATTACCAACGTGAACTGACCAAGGCGGCCATGGATGATCATCGCGCCGACCATGAGCAGCACCCAGCAGACGGCAGTCACCGGCACCATGAACGGTGCGATGTCGAGCACGGCCGGCAGGATCAGGCCAACCGCGGCCAGGAGCTCGAGGACCCCGATGGTCTTGATGAAGCCGACGCTGGCGTATCCGGTCCACTCTCCGCCCTTGAGCGCAGCCAGTCTCTCCTTGGGTACGAACGTCTTGGTGATGCCGCCGGTCAGGGAGACTGCTGCCAGCAGTCCGGCGGCAATCCACAGGGCGAGGTTCATACCGTCCCTCCTTGCCTTGGGTAGGTGACTCCGGTGTCCTGGGACCATCCGGCACGGGCGGAGCCCCGATGGGACACCCTCGGTGGTTGGTGGCGGTTCGAGCTGGGATCGCCGATGCGCGGCCCAGCCGTCCGTTCAGCGGGTGGCCGGCGCCTCGCCACGCCTGGCCCGCAGCAACTCCTGGCGCTTGTCGTCCTTGACCCAGGTGAGCGAGCCGGGCTTGCGTGCCTCGTCCGCCAGATGCTTGACGGTGTGCTTGCAGACGAACTCCTTGAGCTTCGCGCCCGGGCCGCCACCGACGTACAGCCCGTTCGCGGTGTCGTCCCTCGCGGCGAACTGGAAGATTCCGGCGCGACGCCCCAGGCTGATGCACTGGCCGAAGAACCCCAGGTTGATGGGCGCCGGCTGCTCGCCCGCGATCCGGGCCAGCACCGTGTCGGCGGCGTGCGCGCCGATCCTCGTCGCGGCCTGGCAGCTCATCCGGAACGGCAGGTCCGACGGTGCCGCCGAGTCCCCGGCCGCGACGACGCGCACGTCGTCCACGCTCGTCAACGTCTCATCGGTGAGCAGGCGGCCCAGCGCATCGGTGCTCAGCCCGCTGCGGCCGGCCAGGTCCGGCACGCCGAAACCGGCGGTCCAGACGGTCACCGTGCTCGGCAATTCGCGGCCGTCACCGAGCTGCACGGCATCGCGTGTCACGGCCGTCACCTTCGCGCCGGGGCCGTCGACCACGGCCACACCGAGCCGGGCCAGCCGCTTGGCGACCGAGCGTCGCCCCCGCGGATGCAGGTAAGGGCCGAGCACCCCGCCGCAGACCAGGGTCACGGTACGGCCAGCCTCCGCCAGTTCGGCGGCGGTCTCGATGCCCGTCGGACCGGCTCCGACCACCGTCACCGAGGCCGTTCCCGATAGAGCGGCGACGACCGGCCGCAGCCGCTGCGCCTCCTCCAGGCTGGCAATCGGGTAGGCGAACTCGGCCGCTCCGGGCACGCCCGGGTCGGCGCTGCCACTGCCCACCGCATAGATCAGGTAGTCGTAGCCGACCGTGCCGCCGGCCGCCAACGTCACGCTGCGCTCGGCCGCGTCGATCCGGGTCACCGTGTCGACCACCAGCCGGACGCCCTCGCCCAGGACTTCCTGGTAGTCGACGACCGCGTCGTCGGACCCGCCCACCAGTTGGTGCAGGCGGATCCGCTCGACGAAGGTCGGGCGCGGGTTGACCAGGGTCACTGTGACGCCATCGCGCTGCGTGAGGCGATTGGCCGCCATGACACCGGCGTACCCGCCGCCGGCCACGACCACCTCGACGTTCCCAGTCATAGTGGCTCCTCCGTCTCCAGGGGTTCGGCCTCAAGACACCGCGTGACCGATCGTCCTGACACCGTGTGAGGCAGGCCACTCCACAGGCGCGGGCTCGACCCGCGCGTCGACACACCCCATGGCCGCTCGATGCGGGCAGAGGGCTGGGGTGACGTCGTGTCCGCCGGGCTCAGGCAGCGTGGTCGTCGTACGTCGCGCGGTTGGCGAGCACGTCGTCCATGTGCATTTCGGCCCAGGCTTTCAAGCCGCGCATCATCTGGTGCAGGGAGAGACCGAGGTCGGTCAGCTCGTAGGTGACCGTGACGGGCACGGTCGGCACCACAGTTCGGGTGATCAGACCATCGCGTTCCAGGGAGCGCAGCGTCTGAGTCAGCATCTTCTGGCTGACGCCGGCCAGCAGACGCGACAGCTCCGAGTACCGCATCGACCGGGGTTCACCGGCGCAGTCGGCGCCGAACTGATGTGAGCCGTCGCTGCCCAGCGCAGCAAGCACCAACGTAACCCACTTGTCCGCGATTCGATCGAGCAGCTCGCGACTAGGACATTGCGCCAAGAAAGCGTCATACTCCACCTTGGCCTGCGCCCTCTTCTGCGCCGCTGTCGTCGTTGCCATACGGACCTCTTCGCCAGGCTGGGTGCGTTACGAACCTTGAGGTGCCTACTTCCGAAAAGGAAGTTACACCCTGACAGTTAGACGCGCACCCGCGATGCACCAGAACCGTTCAACGCGACACGAAAGCCAGAGGTATCAGCATGGCCTTCACTTCCCTTCCCGGTGGCACCTGGACGCTGGGGGACCTGACCGTCACCCGGTTCGGCTACGGCGCCATGCAGCTCGCCGGCCCCGGGGTCATGGGACCTCCGGCCGACCACGACGGCGCACTCGCCGTCCTCCGCGAGGCCGTCGAACTCGGCATCACCCACATCGACACCGCCGACGCCTACGGGCCCCACGTCACCAACCAGCTGATCCGGGAAGCGCTGCACCCGTACCCCGACTCGCTGCGCATCGTGACCAAGGTCGGCGCGAACCGCGACCAGCAGGGCGGCTGGCCCCCGGCCCGCGACCCGGAAAGCCTGCGCCGGTCCGTGCACAGGAATCTGGAGAACCTCGGTTCCGACGTGCTCGACTTGGTCAACCTCCGGCTCGGCAATGCCGAGGGACCCCAGTCCGGCTCGGTAGCCGAGGCGCTCGAGACGCTCGTCGAACTTCAGCAGCAGGGCCTGATCCGGCACCTCGGGGTGAGCAACGCGACGCCGGAACAGGTCGCCGAGGCGCAGACGATCGCGCCGATCGTCTGCGTGCAGAACATGTACAACCTCGCGTACCGACAAGACGACGAACTGATCGACGCGCTCGCCAACCAGGGCATCGCCTACGTGCCCTTCTTCCCGCTCGGCGGCTTCAGCCCGCTGCAGTCCTCGGCGCTCTCGACCGTGGCCGCCCGGCTGGACGCGACACCGATGTCTGTCGCCCTGGCCTGGCTGCTACAGCGCTCGGCGAACATCCTGCTGATTCCCGGCACCTCGTCCGTGCCGCACCTACGCGAGAACATCGCGGGCGCGGGGCTTTCCCTCTCCGACGACGACCTCGCCGAGCTGGACAAGATCGGCCGCTAGCCGGGTTCATGGACCGGAAGCGTCAACGCTGCCCAACGGGTAGGCCCTTGGTGAGGCAGGCGGTTCCGTCAGGGCCGACGAGTGGCATCGACTGATAGCCCTCGCTGTGATAGAGGTCGATGTTCCGCTGGCTCTTGGCGCCGGTGTACAGCAGGATGCGGCGGCAATCCGGTTGGGCGGCGGCTTCGGCCCTGCGCAGCAGCCATCGGCCCAGCCCTTGGCCGCGCAGGTCGGGCACGACGGCGAGCCTGCCCACGTGCCAGTCGGTGTCGACGCGACGGGCCCGCACCATGCCCAGCAGCCGGCCGTCCAGCCAGGTGCCTGTGGTGCGCCAGGCCGCCAGCCAGTCACGCACCTCCTGCAGCGACTCGTGCAGGGCCGGTATGGCCGTGGTGTCGTTGACGACGGCCTCGTCCACCCAGCAACACCGCTGCAGCACAGTGACCTCGGCCGCGTCGTCAGGGGTCAGCGGTCTCGCGTAGGACCCTGGCAACGGTCCGGACAGGGCCCCGGCCCGTGCGCGCTCGCGCATCGGCCGCAGGGCGTGGGCGACCCGGACCAGTTCGTCCAGCAGGCCGACACCCGCCGTGTCGCGGGCCGCGTCGGGCCGCAGCCGCCCATTCTCCGTGGCGTCGCCGATGCGGATCGCGACCGTGGCGCCCAACGGAACCAGGCGCAGCGTGGTCACCACCTGCTTGGCGTGCTGAACCGACCGAGTGCCGGCCGACGTGTTGCCGTAGCTGACGAAGCCGATCGGCTTCCACGCCCATTCGCGGCTGAGGTAGTCCAGCGCGTTCTTCAGGGTCGCTGGCATCCCGTAGTTGTACTCCGGCGTGACCACGATGAACCCGTCCGCCGCGTCGACGATCGCGCTCCACCGACGTGTGTGCTCATGCCGGTAGACACCCGACGACGGGTGTTCCTCTTCGTTCAGGAACGGCAGGTTCAGATCGCCGAGGGCCACCGGCACAAGCTCGACGCCGAGTCGGGCGGCAGAAGGGGTGATCGTCTCGATCAGCCACTGTCCCACTGCGGGGCCGAGGGCACCGGGGCGGGTGCTGCACGTGAGCACCAGGACACGCGTCGATTTCGTTGACATGGAAACGAAGCCTAGATGCTAGGTTGATTACATGTCAACGAGACGGCCTGCCAGCAGCGTGCGGTGGTTGAACCCCGACGAGGAGCGGGCGTGGCGGGCATTCCTGCGCGTGATGGTCGCCGTTCGGACCGGCACGGCGCGCGACCTGGCCGCGATCGGCCTCTCCGAACCCGACTACGAAGTACTCAGCACGCTGTCGGAGCGGCCCGACCACACCAGCACCCTGGGGGAACAGGCCGACAAGATGGGCTGGTCACGCAGTCGGCTGTCCCGGCACGCCACCCGGATGGAAGCGCGCGGTCTCCTGCGGCGCGAACCCGACCCGACCGACGGCAGAGGCTGCCTTCTCGTACTCACCGCGCACGGCCTGGACACACTCGACAACGCCGCACCGGCCCACGTCGAGTCAGTACGACACCACTTCATCGACCGGCTCACCCCGGAAGACCTCATCGCCGTCGAACAGATCGCCCGGAGGCTGCAGGAAACCCCCGACCGGCGACGATCGACCACCCGACGGGCCGGATGACCGCCACCTCGCACTTCGACGTGGCGCTGCCGCTGCGATAGCCTGCCGGTGGCGCCGCGCCGATCGAGTCCAACTCTCGGTGCACCTGGTGCCGCATCCGCTTCGCCGCTTGGCGTCGGATCGATCAGCGGTCCTGCAGTTGCTTCCCGCATGTCCGGTTATCGGAGAGCCCATGCCCGCCTACATCCTCACCGGCGCCCCAGGGTCCGGCAAGACAGCGATCCTGCGCCAGCTGGAGATCGACGGCCACGCCGTGGTCGAGGAGGCGGCGACGGACGTCATCGCCCTGCGGCAGGCACTCGGCCAGCCAGAGCCGTGGCGAGAGCCCGACTTCGCCGACCGCGTGTTGAATCTCCAGCGGAAGAGACAGCTCGCGGCCAAGGCGGACGCCGGTGACGTCGTGTTCTTCGACCGGTCACCGGTCTGCACCTTGGCACTGTGCCGCTACCTCGATCTGAAGGCACCGCGTCACCTGCTCGAAGAGATCGAGCGCCTGGTGGGTGAGCGTTGGTATGAGCAGACAGTCTTCTTCGTACGACATCAGGGTTTCGTCCAGGCCACCGCCGCTCGTCGGATCAGCTTCCACGACTCGCTCGCCTTCGAGAGAGTCCATGAACTCGCCTACCGCGAGGTCGGATTCGACCTCGTCGACGTTCCGGCAGCTCCGCTACCGGTCCGCGTGGCAGCGATTCAAGAGGCGGTCGCGTCAGGCGATGAACCGCACCTCCGGGAAGGCCGGGTTCGGGCCTTCGAGCAGGCGCCGCCGCCGGTGGCGTAGGTTCAGGTCGAAGAACGCGAGCGGGTACGCCTGCTGGATCCGCACCGCCCGTGCCGGGTCGAGGGTGCCGACCCAGCCGGCGAGGTCCTCGTCGCTCATCCCGACGATGCCGGTTGCGAGCGTGGCTGCAAGCAGGTGTCGGCGGGTCAGTGCGGTGGTCATCGGTCCTTCGGGGTGGCGGTGGTTTCGACCCGTGCGATGAGCAGCTTCAGTCGCCCGATCTCGTCGGCGAGGGCGGTGCGGCCGGCGGCGGTGAGGGTGATCCAGGTTCGGCCGCGCCGTCCGGTGTAGCCCTTCTCGACCTCGATCAGGCCGGCCGTCTCCAGCACGCTGAGGTGCTGGGAGAGGTTGCCGGCGGTTAGCTCCAGTTGGGTGCGCAGGTAGCCGAACTCGACCCGGCGTGCCTCGTGCGCGATGGTGAGGATGCCCAGCCGTACCCGCTGGTGCACCACGTCGTCGAGGCCGGTGGCGGGATGCGGGGTCCCGGCCTCGTCCGTCTCGGGGGTGTCGGCAGGGCCGGTCACCGGGGCCGCCGCAGCCGTGACGCCAGCGCGAAGCCGGCGCTGCCCAGCAGCAGCAGGCCGCCGTTGATCACCAGCTGCGGTGCGAAGGCCCAGTGTTGCCCCCAGCCGACCCCCACCCGAAGTCGATCGGCACCAGCACCGCCGCCAGGTATCCGAGAGCGAACAACAGCAGCGCGACGCGCCGCTCCAGCCAGGCCAGTGCCAGCAGGGCCAACCCGATTGCGCCGGTGGGATCGAGCAGCCGGAGCAGCAACTGGACAGCGGCGGAGGGCTCGTCCGGGAACGTCAGCGGGTCGAGGTGGATCAGAACCGCCGTAGCGGCGGCGGACAGCGCGACGAGCGCGACGCCGGTGAGCACATACGGCAGCACCCGGGTGCCCAGTCCCCGGGCCCGGGCGACCCGCAGGTACCCGCCGGCGATCACCACGTACGCCAGCAACAGCGCCGCCCACCAGTAGAACTGCGCGGCCTGGTACCAGCCCTTGCACACCACCTGACCGTTCTGCGCCGCCCGGCAGTCGCTGAGGACCGGCTGGCTGAACCGGTACACCAGGATCGCCCCGAACGTCACCACGGCCAGCACCAGCAGCGGCAACCACGTCACCCGCTGGGCAAGACGAACCCGGCGCGCGAGGTCGCGCGCATCGGCCAGCAGCCGGCGGGGATCACCGCCGGCAGGAAACCGCGTCTGAAGTCATGCCAATAGGTTTCCACAACAAACTCATTGGCGCTACTACCACTTTGCGGCGGCGCGGTCCGGCTCATCCCTGGTCGCCCGCCGCAGCGCCGCCCGACTGATCCGATCCGCGAATCGGTCATGCCAGCAGCGAAGCGCTTGCTCCTCACGCGGCGTCATGCCACATAGTCGGTGGCGTGGAGGAGCACCTGACCGTGGGGCGTGTGGCGGGGTTGGCCGGCGTCAGCGTCCGCACACTGCATCACTATGACGAGATCGGCCTCCTGGAGCCGTCCACGCGGACGGCGGCTGGGCACCGGGCCTACTCCGCGGACGACGTGGAGCGACTCCGGGAGGTGCTCGCCTACCGGCGGCTCGGCTTCGGGTTGCGGGAGATCGCGGATCTGGTTGACGACCCGACCACCGACGCGGTCGCCCACCTGTGCCGACTGCGCGGCCTGCTGATGGACCAGCGCGACCGCGCTGCTGCCATGGTGACGGCCATAGACAGGGAACTGGAGGCACGCGCAGTGGGAATCAGGACGACACCGGAGGAGCAGCTGAAGGTGTTCGGCGCGCAGTTGTACGACGCCATCGGATCCGCTTACCCAGCGACCCGGCGAACCGAGCCACGGATCGCCGCGCGCATCTGGGACGCCCTGGGAGACGCACGTACGGTGCTGAACGTCGGGGCTGGCACCGGCTCCTACGAACCACCCGACCGCGACGTCACGGCGGTTGAACCGTCAGCGGTCATGCGGGCGCAGCGTCCCGTAGGTGCGGCGCCGTGCGTCGCCGCCGCCGCGGAGAGTCTGCCGTTCGAGGACCAGTCCTTCGACGCCGCGATGGCGGTCAGCACCGTCCATCACTGGCCGGACCCGGTCGCCGGGCTGCGTGAAATGCGGCGGGTGGCCCGCCGCGTGGTGGTGTTCACGTACGACGCCGATGACACCGGCTGGCGTCAGCGGTTCTGGCTCACCCGCGACTACTTACCTGAGTTCGCAGACCTCCTCGTCGGCTGGCCGTCCCTCGCCGACCTGACCCGCGCAATCGGAGGACGCGCGGAGCCGATGCTCGTCCCATGGGACTGCGCTGACGGCTTCTTCGAGGCACACTGGCGCCGGCCTGAGGCGTACCTGGACGAACAGGTACGCCGCGCGGTTTCGGTATGGACCAGAGTCGGACCGCAGGCTGAGCAACGGGCAGTCAGCACACTCCGCGGAGACCTTTCCTCAGGCCGGTGGGCCGAGCGCAACCGCGACCTCGTCGCCCTCGACACGGCAGAGCTTGGTCTCCGCCTGCTCGTAGCCTGAACCAGTGGTCGGTGTCGCGCAGGAGGCCGCCGGGCAGCGGACGCGATCAGCCCGCCGTCGCACGCGACAACCCGCGGTGACGCCGATGATCGATCCGCGACAATGGCCGACGTGGAAGAGGTCAAGGTCGTCGTCGCCCATGACGAGCGGGCGACCCTGCGCGTCGGCGACGTGTTCCTGAAGATCGACGCTGATCACACGCGTCGTCGGCGGCCTCGGCCGCGGCGGGTGCGGCCGCGCGGACGCTGCACGACGCGCCCCTGCCGCCATGGCCCGGTCGGCGCCTCGACGAGATCGCGTCGCGCCTCGACGGCGAATGCGAGTGGCTCGTCACGAACGGTGTCCTTCCCACCGACCTGGTCACCCGCAACCGCCAGGTTGCCGAGGCTGCGCTCCGGCCGTGGAAACTGGTGTTCATCCACGGCGACCTGCAGATCACCCACGTGTTCGTCGACGGTGACGAGATCACCGGCGTGATCGACTGGTCCGAGGCGGCCCAGGGCGATGCCCTGTACGCGTGCGGCGAGCACCTTCATGGCCAACAGGTGTTCCGCAGACGCCGCCGCGACCCGCAGGCCCGGATGATCGAAGACGCGAGGAGCTGTAGCGTCGCCGCCGGGAGCGACGTAGGCACTCGCCGGCTCGTTGAGCCACCACTGCGGCAGGCCGAGCTCGTCGGCGACTGCTCGGGCCTCGTCGAGCACGACCCCGTGCGGCTGGAACACGGCATCGATGTCACGAGTCGCCCGCCGTGCGTCGTAGGCCAGGGCCCTCGCAGCCCCACGGAGGACGTACAGATCCGCGACCACACGCCGCAGCGACCGCGTCTCGACCCACGACGGCGCACCGCGCCCGTCCTTGGCCGCCAGATGCTCCGTCAATGCTGCGAGGAATACGTGTCCCAGTGCTCTTCCCCGGTCGGGCGATGGTTCCTGGTCGAGCAGAACAGCGCGCATCTCGGGCGGTTCCCAGCGGTACTCCTCCAGGAACTCCGCCACCAACCGCCACCAACCGCCACCAACCGCCACCGTCGCGTCTCGTCGGCTCCGACGAGCAGGGCACCCAGGCAGGCCACCGTCAGTGGCTCATACCTGGCAGCACGCTTCCTCACACCCCTGACGCTGGTACACCGGGAGGTGGATTCGCGGCCAGCCACAGCCCGCAAGGAACACCCGGCAAGCCGTCACGGGTCGCGGCGGGCTGGTCCGCATGGAAGATCAACAAGGTGGGCCAGAGGCATCACGGTGCGAACCAGGTACGCCTCATCGTCGGCGACCCACATCGGGTGTGTTCGCCGAGGTCAAAGCGCAAGGATCGGTAGTGATGACGGCAGATCAGCAGACTGGAGGGAAGACTGTCCGCGGGCGTCGCTGCCGACCGGCGGAGCGTAGCAGCCGGGTAGACTGCCGTTCATGCAGCCCGCCTCGAAGCTGGAGCGCGGGGTGGTGAGCGCTGCCGAGCAGGCGTTGAGGCGCCAGCGTTACGTGAGCCCACTCGACGTGCTGACCGGGATGGGCTGGGTGCCACTCGGGCTGGTGACGGACTGGCGGCAGGGCCGGGCGCCGTACCTGGAAGCGGCCGCGGCGGTGTCGGCCGACCGGCTCGCCGACGCGCTGGAGGTGTTCCGCCGCTGGGTGGCCAGCCGTGGCCTGCGCCCCAGCCAGGTCAATTACCTCGCCGCCACCCGCGACCGGCGGCCGCTGCGCTTCACCGCTGCCGGCGATCCCACATTGGACGCCGGGACGGCGTGCCTCACCTGCGTTGACCTCGATCACCTGGTGTTCCTGCCAGCCGGGGACGCGGCGCTGACCCGTCGTGCCAAACAGGCCAGCCGGCTCGGCACGAGGACACCGCGTACGACGAGCTGCTGATGGCCGGTGTGCCACGGGAGCAGGCCCGGGAGCGGGTCTGGGACGACATCGACCGGGTTCTCGAACGGTGGCGGCGCCCGGCCTAAGCGCCGGACCCGTCCCGTCCCGAGCCTCGCTGGTCGGCTCACAGTTCTGCGTCACACTCGAGAAACAGCAGGTCAGACACCGTGGTGAACCGAAGGCGGCAGCCTAGCTGCAGCTAGGACCGGGCCGGAAAACGGCTCAGACTGCTTCGAGGTCGTCCGGTGGCAGGGTCAGCGGTTGTCGAGCAGAGTCCGTGCGACGTCGGCCGGGTCCCTCAGGCGTGGCAGCGGGAACATGTCACCGCTGTCCGGCTCGGTGGGCGGTGGATCGGCGCTGCGTCGTTGCGGGATCTCGATCGCTGGGCTGCCGTCGAGGCGGAGGGCGGCCGGGGCGTGGCCGGCGGCGCGCAGTGTGGCCAGGGTTTCGGCCTGCGACTTTGCGCTGGCGAGCACGGTCGGGGCGAGCCGGACCAGGTGCAGGGCCTGCAGCGAGCGGGTGTTGAGGATCTCGGTGAGCAGGGTTTCGTCGTCGCTGCGCAGGCAGCAGCCGGCTGGGCGGACCTGAACGCGGCCGTATCGGCGGGCTACGTCGTTGATCAGGTAGGTGAGTGTCTGCGGCACGCGGCCGCCTTCGGCCACCTCGGTGATCCGGGCCAGCAGATCCGCCGGGGTGGTTCCGGCGTCGAGTGCGCTGCGGATGCTGGCCGGCGAGAAACGCCAGGTCCAGGCGCCACTGCGGGACTCTGGCGTGGCCGCGCTGTCCAGCAGAGCCAGCAGGTTGGCCGACGGGGTGCCGGTCACCACCGCGGTGAGGTCGTTCTGCAACAGGACCGTGCCGCAGGATCGGGGCAGCATGGCCTGAGCGTGCCGGTGAGTAGCCTCGGCGTCACCGGCGAGCAGGCTACGGCAGAGCCTGGTCGCTGTTCCGTGAGCGAGCAGACCGAGCCGGTGGGCTTCCCGCCAGATGCCGGTGACGTATCGTTGCAGATCCTCATCGGCCTGGTCGGTCAGGACAGGGCTCTGCCAGGCCAGCCGGTCGGCGAGCGTGCCGGGGTCGGTGGCGTGCCCTTCGGGTAGGACGTCGACGACGGTGCGCAACGTCAGGGCGCGCAGACCCGTCAAAATCATCTCCTCGCCCTCGTCCCAGTAGAGGACACGGGAGGAGACTGCGGTGGAGTCGGCCGGGGCGAGCGGGCACGCGGGCATCGTCAACCAGGTGTCGACGATTGCCAGCAGCTGATCCGCGGGTTCGGCGGCGGCGAACTCGTCATAGGCCACCGAGGGGGCCAGACCGGCGTCCGAGGCGTCGGTGAGGCCGCCCGCAGCGAGCAGTTCGATGGTCAGACGAATACGATCCTCATCCTGGCCGGACGACTTGGCGATCCGCCGGAGTTCGCGTACGCCGAGCCCGCCCGTTTTGAGCAGGGGCACCGGGCCGCCGCTCATGCTTCCGCCGACCGCGGTGATTGCGGCGAGGGTCTCCGAGGCGGCGGCTGCGGCCTCCCGTTCGGCGTCCTTTGGCTCGACCGGGGTGGTAGGCACGGCCGGTGGCCGCGGGTCGAACGCAGCGACGTAGCCCTCCCGCAGCGCGAGGGCGACCTCGCGGGGCATCTCCTCGACCCCCCATGCGGAGCCGATGACCAGCCCACGCTCGGCGGCCCACGGCAGCGCCACCCCGGCCGAGCCGAACATGATCCCTCGCGCATCGAAGGGCTGCGCCGGCCGCAAGGCGAGCGCGGCGAGCCGGCCGCGAAGGTCGGCGGGGGCCTGCGCCACGAGCCGGCGCACGTTCTCCGGCCGCGCCAGCCAGCCGACCAGCGCACCGATCAACTCGTCCTTGCCGCGGCCCGTCACGGGGATGCCGTACACCTTGGCCAGCCTGCGCAGCTCGCTCATGTTCCGGGCGACGAGCAGCTCGGCGGCGCCGGGTCCAAGGTTCAGCGGGTGCGGCCACAACGGGCTCAGATGTGCCGCCGCGAAGCCATCGGCGTACGGCCAGATCAGGGCGAGCTCGGTGAGCCGGCGCAGCGCGGCGGCCAGGTCCGCGTCGCTTTCCGGTACGCCCAACAGCGTCGCCAGCCGCGCGGTGGTGCACCCGTCGCCCAGCGCCGCGGCGGCCTCCCCCACCTGCAGCTGCGGCAGAGTAAGCAACGCACAGGCAGCCGCCATCGACGACGGGTGCAGCAGCCGTACGGCGAGCTGGTCGGCGGTCGTCGGCGCAGGCTCGAGGGTCGCATCACGACGATTCGCGACCACACTGGTGAGCTGCTCCTGGGTCAGGGTGCGAAGGTAAGCGGCGAGGGACTGCACCGTGCCAACCTACGACGCCCCGCTCTGGCGGAAGGCGACAGGTACGCCATGCACGGAAACCGTGCCACACGATGTGGATCAACAGATCCGGCTTGTGGTAAGCGCCGCTGCCCCTTGACCCCCGTTTGGGTGTCCGTTTCGGTGGACCGGATGCGGCAGAACCCGAACCGCATTCCCGCAGCTAAGGGGCCGACCGTGACGCTAACGGCCGTACGCCGACGCATGCCCTGACCGACTCACCGCTGCTCGCCGCAGCAGAGCCGCCAGCCTGATCCGATCCGGAACGTCATTCAACGCGAGGCGGGACAGATCTTCGCGCAGTCCTTCCGGGACTTACCGCAGGAACGGCGCCTGTCCGCGACTCGCCGAAACAGGCACCGTTCCCGTCGATCATCACTGCGTGATGCTCTGACTCGCCCTATAGCGGATTTCCTCGCTGTCGAGCCCCAGGTTCGCAAGAAGCCGCGCAGCTGCGCTGTCTTCTGTGAGCGCTGCGGCGAGGAGATGGGTTGTCCCAGCATCGTGGCGCCCGTGTTGCCGTCCAATGCTGGTTGCCTGGTCCATGGCGCTAGCCGCCGCAGTACTCCAGGACGGGTCTCCGGGCTTGCCGGTGTCCCAGAAACGGGCTGAGGATTCGTTGGTGGGTAGCGTCTCCATCTCGACCTCGGCAAGCGACTCGGCCACCGACTGTGCCTTCGCGAAATCGAGACCGGCTTCGATGAGCAGTCCGCCGCCCTGGTTGTGCGGCAGGTACTGTGCCCGCAGCCGCTCGCCAACAGCCTCCAGTTGTACGTCCAGGCTGACGGTCGCGAGCAGCACGCAGCTGCTTTGGACGATATCGTGCCCAGTAACGACAGCCTGGCGCATAACCTCGCGTTCCAAGCAAGCCAGGACCGGCCCGCCCCACTTGTCCTGTCGCCCTGTGAAGCGGTCCATCAGCGCTGGGATCCACCGAATTGGCCAGGGGCCGCGGCTCTGAGCAGCCCCGAAGGCCCGCAGCGGATCGACCAGTGGGGCGAACGGCGCGGGCTCGGCGGTAAGGTCAACGGCCTCGACATGCCGTCGGACAACGGCTATGTCCAGATCAACACGGTCGGCCAGTGCGGCGACCGTCGGGTCCGCTGAGGTGAGCAACCCGAGCAGCAGGTGGGGTATGCCAAGCCGTGTCACCCCAGCCGCCCGAGCTGCCCCGGCGGCCCGGGCAAGCGCCGCATCAACCGCGCCGGACCACACCGGCACACCATCCTGCGCAGCGGCCGGGTTCGCTCGACGTACCCACCAGCGGGCTTCTCGCAACGCCCCGGCATAACCGCCTTGGGTGGGCCCTGCGTCGTCAGCCGTGTCCGGAACCCCCCGCTGCGGCATCGTCGCGCGGACATCGGCGATCCGCCGACCAAGCACACGACCGGCCCGGTCGTCGTTGCGTGCCGCCGCGATCAGCAAGTGGCCCGGATCCACCACATGATGGCCGTCGGCAAGCGCGTAGTAGTAGGCGGCTCGCAGCACGTCGGCGACCTCGTCACCGACCGGCGGATCAGCGTCCCCCGTCGTCATGTGTACCTACCCTTCGGCATACAACGCCACTTTGATATCGCGCCGAATATGAAACCGGCAATGAATGCGGCGATCTTACCGGCGTAGCCGCTGACACGCATGTTGCTAATGAGCCTATGGAATGACCACCCGCACTCCAGTCCCCGCTTTACCCGTTCGTTGGAGGTCAATATCTTTGCCTTGCCAACCGTCCACCAGAACGCTCGCGACAGGTACGGTTTAGGCTTGTCAACCAGGTATTTGAACGTCTCCTGGGGCCAAGACGGGCTGTCTTCGTCTCCGCTGTAGTGGTGAGTCCGGTGCTCAGCGGTGCCGCTGGCGTTGTCACTCCAGGAACGGATCCGCTCGCCTGTCACGTCGAGGGTGTAGTCGGTGGCCGTTCCGTTCCGTTCTGGGTGATCGTATTTACCAGGTCCGTGGCGTGGTAGATTACAGTGACGCTCAATCGAGCCGATCGATGGCTGCCCGTCGATCGAGGTAACATCGCCATCCTTCGGTGCCGTCGCGCAGGGCAGACGCCTACAGGAGCGACCAGGACAACCGCCATCCGGTCGACGGCGGCGAACGTCCGGCCCGGCGAGACAAGACCTTCGCCCACCTCGGGCAGCCCCGGCTCCTGGCTGCCCGCCATCGGTCTCGTCAGATTGAGGAAGCGCGGCGCTGGTGTCGGCTAAACGCGACGCGGAACGGCCCCGTCCGGCGGGCCGAACCGCACCCATGCGGTCCGTCCATGCGGTTCGCGCACCGCCACCTACGCGATGAGCCCTGCGGTGACCCGAACCGCTAAAGAGCAGGTCAGCAGCGAGATCACGTCATGGAGTGGGGCGGAGGTACCACCATGCGAACCGGGCCGCCACGATCGCCGGTGACCCGCTACCACTGAATTTGCCCAGCTCATGGGCGTTGGGCGTGGCCAACGACTCCCGGCCCGGCCGCCGAACCGCCGGTGCGGTTCGCCGACGTTGACGACCGAGAGACCGAGTCGTTCAAGCCCCTTCCCGAATTCGCGACCATGCCGCCGCCCGAACAGCGGTACCCGGTCGTAACCGATGACGCCCGTTGCTGAATCGAGTCGGTCGCCACCGCCTCAACCGCGTCGGCCCACGCGGGTTTCCGGCCGCCGCTCACGTTGGTTGGCGACCCGTTGCCCCTACGGTTCCTGGAACGTCGTCGCAGGCAGCCACTTGCTGCTGCCCGCAGCTCAGGCGATCTGGCGAAGGTCGTTGCCGTAGTCAAAGATGATCCGCATACGGGCACCGAGGGCGCTTGCGTACCGGCTGAGCGTAGCCACCTCGTTGGCGTCTAGATCACCGTTCTCGATTTGGCTGACCCGGCCGGGGGTGACCCCCATCAGTTCGGCCACCTGGCGCTGCGTGAGCCCAAGCCGCTTGCGCTCCTCGGCAAGGTGGAACGCACTGATCCACGCCTCGGTTCGGGCACGTTCCGCATCAAGCGCATCGTCGTCCCCGTCATGCAACTCGGCGCGGACGTCGTTCCAGTCGTGGAAGTCGCTCATCAACCCTCCCTCCTTTTCCGTTCCACAGCGAGCCAGCCTTCGTACGCAACCTCAGCGACCGGAATCGCTCCGTCGTACCACCGCGTCCAGTCGCCAGCCTTGTTGCCGGCCACCAACAGCACCGCCTGTGACCAGGGATCGAAGACGAACAGGATGCGGATCGCGACGTCGCGCCCTGACCTCGGACGCAGTTCCTTGAGGTTGTTGGGGCACGGGTTGAGTATAGCTCGGCCTAAACCCTCTCGCCAGAAGAACGTGATGGCGCGAAAGGAGGTGAAGGTTACTAATTAGTAGGTATGCTCACGGGCTCAACGGCTCCGGCCTTCTCGGTCTACGCCAACGAGACGTTCAGCGAACATGGCGAGCTCTTCGGCTCATGCGCCGCTCGTTGACCGGTCCAACCAGCAATCGCCGCCTCGGAGAACCCATGGCTGTCCGGCGTCGTTCCGCACGCTGCGGCCGACATTCCAGGACCGCCAGCTTCGGGACATGTTCGCGATCCTCCGCAACACCGAACCTGGTCTGGCCGAGCACGATGCCCTCCGCGACCGGCTCATCGTGGAGCATCTCGACCTCGCCCGCGCCTTGGCCCGCCGGCACCGGCACCACCGGGTACCCAGTGATGACGCCGCGCAGGTCGCGTGCGAGGCGCTCATCCGCGCCGTTGACCACTGCGACCCCAGATACGGCGACTTCATCCCGTACCTCTGCAAATGGGTTGCCGGATCGATCCGCGCATACGCCCGTTCCTTGTCCCTCTCCGGAACAGTCCACACATCTCTCGGCCGAACAGCGGTCGCCACCGCACGTGACGCGTTGACCCAGGAACTGATCCGCGATCCCACGCGGAACTGGCCGCGCGCCTCGCCGTACCGGCAGGCACCGTGACGACGAGCGTCCAGACCTGGCGGGCATCCACGCCTGTCTCGATCGACATCCCGCACCAACGAGACGCCCAGCCGATGACAGCAATCCTGCCTACGCGATCGCAGAGCGAATCGTCCGAACTCGAAACCGCCAACCTCGTCCGCGAACTGCTCGGCCCGCTTCGTCCCGAGCAGCGTCGGTTGATCGAGCTCCGATACCTGCACGAGGCTGACATCCACGAAATTGCCCAGCGTGTCGGGTCCCCGCCGGAAGAGATCGAAATCCGCCTCGCCGAAGCCCTCGAACATCTCCGTCACCAAGCGCACCACGTCTACGACGCTTGACCGCTGCCACTTCCCGGCATGCCCCGTCAACCCGCCCGGACCCCCCACCGGCCGCGTCTCCGCCGGCTGTCCAGATGAATGTGGTGGAGCCGTATTCGTATGACGGCACTGCGGAGATCCCCGCCGAACTGCCCCGCACGCAGAGTCAGGTCCCGGCCAGGCATCGCGGCCAGAATACCGGCAGTAGCCTGCGGTTTCGCGGCTCTTGGACCCCTCCGTTTGGGTGTCCGTTTCGGTGGGGCGGGCGGGACTCGAACCCGCGACCGAGGGATTATGAGTCCCCTGCTCTAACCGGCTGAGCTACCGCCCCGGCACCGCGCCGGATCGTAACCCGCCCGGTTGATCAGCGGCCAGCACGAACCGGCTCCCCTCGCTCACGGCGCCTGGCGCAGCAGCACGATGGGCAACGCGAGGATAACAGCGTGCAGTCAGGCCACCGCGCGAGGAGGTGTCAGGCCGGTGGGCGCAGGTACGCCAGGACCGCGCCGGCCGTTCGCCAGCCGCTGGCGAGCGCCCCCTGGATGGACGGGCTGTCCCGATGGTCGCCCGCGACGAACAGCCCCTCTCCCAGGGCCACCGGCTTGCGCAGGCGGCCCTGGGGCGGCGGCGCGGCGGGCAGCGCGTCGGGGACCGACACGGTGGTGAGGTGGGTCCAGTCCGCCGTGGAGTGCCCGTAGAGGCGGGTCAGCTCCTCCCGGATCACCGGTTCGGGTGGGGCGGACGGCCCGACCACCGAGGTGGCGACCAGGTGCCGCCCCTTCGGGGCGTACGTCGGCACGGCCTTGCTGACGACGACCGTGTTGGCGACCAGTTCCCGCCGGTCGCCGTCGACGAGCAGAATCGGCTCGTCCAGGGGCGGCGTGTCGGTCGCGTGGTAGTAGGTCGTGTAGCTGTGCATGCGTACCCGGGCAAGCATCGGCAGCAGCGTCGCCGCCGCCGGCGGGTCGACCGCGACCACGACGACGCGGGCCGCGACGTCGCCGGCCTGGGTGCGGACCCGGCCGGGCGCCACCTCGGCGACCGGGGTGTCCAGGTCGATCAGGTCGGTGGGCAGCGGCGCGGCGACGGCCCGGGGCAACGCCGCCATCCCCTCGGCCGGCAGGCCGATGCGGCCACGGGCGAAGGAGCGCAGCACCATCGCGAACACGTGGCTGGACGTCTCCAGCTGGCGGTCGATGAACACGCCGGACAGGAACGGCCGCAGCAGCTCCTCGACGATCGCGTCGGAGAGGCCGGCGCGGCGCAGCGCCACCTCGGTGGTGGTCTCCGGTGCCTCCAGCAGCCGCCGGGCGGGCAGGGTGGCGCAGCCGGCGGCGAGCGCGGCGAACCGCAACCGGTCCGGCAGCGAGCCGACGCCGGCCAGGGCGGTGCCGGGCGCGCCGGCCGGCTTCCGCAGCGGGTTGACCAGCCGCGTCAGGGTGCCGCCCCGGCGGACCAGAACGCCGGAGGTGAAGTACCCGAGGTGGAGCCGGTCGACGTCCAGCAGCGTGCCGAGCCGGGGGTAGGCGGTGTTGAGCACCTGGAAGCCGCGGTCGAGCAGGAAGCCGTCGACCGCGTCGGTGGCGACGCGCCCGCCGAGGCGGCCGCTCGCCTCCAGCAGGCGCCAGGGCACGCCGGCCCGGTGCAGCCGCCGGGCCGCCGCCAGGCCGGCCAGGCCGCCGCCGACGATCACCACGTCGGTCTCAGCCAGCACGCTGCACCTCCCGCTCACCGTTGGACCGCGACAACCGGCCCGGCCACCAGATCGTCGGACCGATGTCGTACGACAGGGCGGGCACCAGCAGGGAGCGCACCACGATGGTGTCGATCAGCACTCCGACGGCGACCGCCACGCCCAGCTCGACGAGCACGACCAGCGGGAGTACGGCGAGCGCGCTGAACGTGGCGGCGAGCACGATGCCGGCGGACGTGATGACACCGCCGGTGACGGCGAGGCCGGCGAGCACGCCGGCGCGGGTGCCACGCCGGACGGACTCCTCCCGGACCCGGCTCATCAGGAAGATGTTGTAGTCGATCCCGAGGGCCACCAGGAAGACGAAGGCGAAGAGCGGGAACGAGGCGTCCACGCCGGGAAAGTCCAGGACGTACGTGAAGATCAGCGCGCAGAGCCCGAGGGTGGCCGCGAAGCTGAGCAGCACCGTCGCGATCAGCAGGACGGGGGCGAGGATCGCCCGCAGCAGCAGCGCCAGGATGATCGCGATGACGAGCAGGACGACCGGGATGATGACGTTCTGGTCACGCCGTGAGGCGTCGGCGGTGTCCACGTTGATCGCGGTGAAGCCGCCGACCACGGAGTCGGAGTCCGGTACGGCGTGCACGGCGACGCGCAGGTCCCGGATGGTCCGCTCGGCGCCGTCGGAGTCCGGCGGGTCGGCGAGCGTCGCCTCCAACTGGACGATGCCGTCGACGACCTTCGGCGGCGCGTTCGGGGCCGGCGGCCCGGTCGGGTTGTCGGTCACCGGGCGTACCGCCGCGACGCCGGGCACGCCCCGCGCCACCTCGGCGACCTGCCGCGCGGTCTCCTGCGTCGTGAAGACGGTGGCGGGGCTGCCGGTGCCGGCCGGGTAGTGCCGGGCGATCGCCTCCTGCCCGGCGACCGATTCGGTCCGCTCGGTGAAGAGGTCGCTCTGGCCGAGGGTGGTCACGCCGAGCTGCGTGAGGCCCACCGCCGACGCGGCCAGCACGACGCTCGTGAGGAGCCAGACCACGCGGGCCCGCCGCGCGACGAACCGGGCGACGCGGCTCCAGATGCCGTGCTCGGCGCGGGAGTCGGCGCGGTCGACGAGGGGCCGGCGCGGCCAGAACGCCCACCGCCCGCCGAGCAGCAGCAGTGCCGGCAGGAAGGTGAGCATCACCAGCAGCGTGGCGGCGATGCCGATGGCCGAGACCGGCCCGAGTGCGCGGTTGGAGTTCAAACTGGACAGCAGCAGGCAGAGCAGGCTGACGATGACGGTGCCGGCGGAGGCCACGATGGCGGGGGCCGCGCCCCGCCAGGCCGCCGTCATCGCGTGCCAGGGGCGCTCGTGCCGGTGCAACTCCTCCCGGTAGCGGGCGACCAGCAGCAGCGCGTAGTCGGTGCCGGCGCCGAAGACGAGCACGGTGAGGATGCCCTGGGCCTGCCCGTTGAGGGTGATCGCGCCGGCGTCGGCGAGCAGGTAGACGAAGACCGAGGCCAGCGCGAAGGACATGCCGGCGGCGAGCAGCGGGAAGATCCACAGCACCGGGCTGCGGTAGACCACCAGCAGGATGACCAGCACCACGCAGAGGGTGACCAGCAACAGCGTCCCGTCGATCGCGGAGAACACCTCGATCAGGTCGGCGAGCAGGCCGGCGGGCCCGGCCACGTCGACGGTGAGCCCGTCCCGGTCGGCGCCGGCGACGGCGCGCAGGTCCTCGACGACCGTCCCGATCTCCTCGCCCCGGTCGTCGTCGATCGGGACGACCACCTGCACCGCCTGCCCGTCCTCGCTGGGGATCGGGGGCGGCAGCGGGCCGACCACGCCGGGGACCTCGGCGAATCGGGCGGCGTCGGCGGCGATCCGCTGCCGGTCCGCGTCGGTGATGCCGGTGGTGCGCTCGTAGACGACGAGCGCGGGCAGTGTGGGCTCGTCGACGAACCGCTCGGACAGTTGCTGGGCGCGGGTCGCCTCGGCGTCGGCGGGGAGGAAGGACGCGTTGTCGTTGGTGGCGACCTCACCGAGCCGCCCGGAGTACGGCCCGGCCACACCCCCGACCACCAGCCAGGCGAGGACGACCAGCAGTGCGATCAGCGTGACCCGCCCGCCTCGTCCGGACATCCGCACCACCCGTGATTTCGACGCACTGATCGACGCAAGCGGAAGTCTAAGCCGACCCTACCCATCCTGCCCGCCGAACCGGTCGTGGGTAGCCGAAACCGCCCACGCCCGCTGCGTCGATCTCGCACTTCCGGTGCACCGGGTTGCGCCGTTCGTCGGCCGGACTGCAAGATCAGCGAGAGCGCCCGGGGGGCCGGAACGACGAAACGCCCGCCGGTCGGTCGGCGGGCGTTGGGTGGAGAGAAGCTCCCCCGTTTGGACTCGAACCAAAAACCTGCCGGTTAACAGCCGGCTGCTCTGCCAATTGAGCTACGGGGGACCGTGCGGTCACGCGGCTTTCGGATCTCTCCGGCTCCGTGCGACGGGACAAGAGTACAGGACTCCCCGGGGTCTTGGTCCAGGGGGTTACCCCGCGCCCACCCGCACGCTGACCCAGGGATATAACGGGACAAATCGTCATCGCGGCACAAGGAGGTATGAGCGGAGAGCAGGATGGGTAGTTAGCTGCCGACGACAGGACGCAGGCGCATCGGTCTGTCCCGACGGGGTATGTGGCGGGACGACGGCGCGTCAGGTACGGAAGGAGCCGCCATGCGCGGAAAGATCATGTTTCTTGGCGGGCTGGCTGCGGGATTCGTCCTGGGCGCCCGTGCCGGCCGGGAGAAGTACGAAGAGTTGGTGATCCGGGGCCGCAAGGTGCTCGACCACCCGACCGTCCAGGAGGCGGCCGGCGTCGCCCAGGCCCAGGCGACGCGACTCTACAGCGAGGGCAAGGACAAGCTCGGCCAGTCGAAGCTGGGCGAGAAGCTGAGCGGCAACGGCCACCGGCAGGAGCTGACCGCCGCCGACGACGCGTTCGCCGGCACCCCGGCCACCGTCGGCGCCAAGTCCGGCTCGTCCGGCGGCGGCTCGACGCCCGGGTCGACGACTGCCAGCAGCACGTCCCGCAAGCCGTCCGGCTCGGGCAGCAGCGGCAGCACCCTGTAACGCGTACGCCTCAGCGGGCCGGTCGTCTTCGGACGGTCGGCCCGCCGGCTTGTGACCCGGAGGCGAACCGCCCGCGGCCCCGGCGCGCTACGGGGTGGTAACAACACCGTGGCAGACTCCCGCCGGGGAGGTGGTGGAGATGGTCTCCGTCCGGCCGGAGAATGCGGACCAGGCGCGCCTGGTCACGCTGCTGCGCGACCAGGGCCCCCGGTCCCGGGTGGAGCTGGGTGACGCGCTGGGCCTGGCCCGTGCGCGGCTGGTCGCCGGGATCGAGCGGTTGACCGAGGTCGGGCTGGTGGAGAGCGCCGGGCCCGCCGCCTCCCGCGGCGGCCGGCGCTCGTCGTTGCTGCGCCTCGGGCGCGGGGTACGCTTCGCCGCCATCGTCGTCGGTACGCGGGAGCTGACCGTCACCGTCACCGACGGTGAGTTGACCCCGCTCGCCGACCTCACCGAGCCGGTCGACGTGCGGCAGGGGCCGGAACCCGTGGTCCGCCGTGCTGTCGAGCTGATCGGCAAGCTCCGGGCGGAGCTCGGCCTGGGCCGGCTCACCGGGGCCGGCGTGGCCCTACCCGGGCCGGTCGACCTACGGGAGGGCGTGCCGGTCTCGCCACCGCTGCTGCCCGGCTGGCACCGCTTCCCGGTCCGCGACACGATCGCCGCCGAGCTGGGCTGCCCCACGGCGGTCGACACCGACGCCAGCGTCGGCGCTCTCGGCGAGCGGCACGCCGGCGTGGGACGCGCCTTCGACGACTTTCTCCGGGTCACCCTGGGCTCCGGCGTCGGCTGCGGTCTCGTCCTCGGCGGTCACCTGCACCGGGGAGCCACCGGCAGCGCCGGGGACATCGCCCATCTGACGGTCACCGAGTACGGCCCGACCTGCGTGTGCGGCGAGGTGGGCTGCCTCGAGGCGTACTGCGGCGACAGCGGGCTGGTCGGGGCGGCGCTGGCGGCGGCGCGCGGTGGCCGCTCACCCGCCCTGGCCGCCCGGCTCGCCGAGACCGGTGACCTCACCGTGGCCGACCTGACGGCCGCCGCCGGCGACGGCGACCCGGCCGCGAACGCGGTGGTACGTGAGGCGGGGCGCCGGCTGGGTCAGGTGCTGGTCGGGCTGATCAGCTTCGTCAACCCGGCCATCGTCATCATCGGCGGCGCTCCCGCCGGCCTGGGACACACGCTCCTGGCCGAGATCCGGGCACTCGTCTACCGCCGGTCGGCGCCCCTGGCCACCGGCACGATGCCCATCGTCCTGTCGGACCTCGGCGACCGGGCGGCCGTGATCGGCGCCGCCCGCCTGATCAGCGACCAGACCCTGACCCCCACCTGACCCACCCACCCGCCCGCGCTTAGTCGATCATGAAGTTAGCGGGGTGACACGCCGACACGGGACCCGCCAACTTCATGATCAACACAAGCGGGGGACCCGGCCGGAGGGTGGGACAAGGCCGGCCGGGTCGGGTCGGCGTCAGTCCTTGCTGGTGAAGGCGGCGTCGAAGGCAGCCGCCGGGGCGTCGAAGGCGAGCCGGCGGACGAACTGCAACGCCTCGGGGGCGCCGACCAGGCGGTCCATGCCGGCGTCCTCCCACTCGATCGAGATCGGACCGTCGTACCCGATCGCGTTCAACGCGCGGAAGCAGTCCTCCCACGGCACGTCGCCGTGCCCGGTGGAGACGAAGTCCCAACCGCGGCGCATGTCCGCCCAGGGCAGGTGGGAGGCGAGGCGACCGCGCCGGCCGTCGCCGGTACGCACCTTCGCGTCCTTGCAGTCGACGTGGTAGATCCGGTCGGCGAAGTCGAAGATGAAGTTCACCGGATCGAGTTCCTGCCAGACGAAGTGCGACGGGTCCCAGTTGAGCCCGAACGCGGGCCGGTGCCCGATCGCTTCGAGGGTCCGCTTCGTCGTCCAGTAGTCGTACGCGATCTCGCTCGGGTGCACCTCGTGGGCGAAGCGCACGCCGACCTCGTCGAAGACGTCGAGGATGGGGTTCCACCGGTCGGCGAAGTCCTGGTAGCCGCGCTCCAGCATCGCCGGCGGCACCGGCGGGAACATGGCGAGGGTGTGCCAGATCGACGAGCCGGTGAAACCGACGACGGTCTTCACGCCGAGCTTCGCCGCCGCGCGCGCGGTGTCCTTGATCTCCTGTGCGGCCCGCTGGCGTACGCCCTCGGGTTCACCGTCGCCCCAGATCCGCGCCGGCAGGATCCCCTGGTGCCGCTCGTCGATCGGGTGGTCGCACACCGCCTGGCCGACGAGGTGGTTGGAGATCGCGAAGACCTGGAGGTTGTGCTTGGCGAGGGTCTCCTTCTTCCGGTCGACGTACGACTCGTCGGCGAGCGCCTTGTCGACCTCGAAGTGGTCGCCCCAGCAGGCGATCTCCAGGCCGTCGTAGCCCCACTCGGAGGCGAGCCGGCAGACCTCGTCGAACGGCAGATCGGCCCACTGGCCGGTGAAGAGCGTGATGGGTCGCGCCATGGTCCTGTTTCCCCTGTCGTGATGGGGATTCCGTTCCTGCGTGACCGGGGCGAGGGAGTGCCGGGTGCGGGCGGCCCCGACGGTGCACCGGTGGGCGCGGTCGCGCCTGGGGCCGACGGGTTGCGCCTCCCGTCGGCTCACCGGCCACCTCGCGGTCGCCGCCCTCACTCTAGGCGCGATGGGCGCGGCGCAAAAGGGCCCTCAGGCGTACGTGTACCAGGCGTCGTGCGACAGCAGGTCGGCCGGGCTCACCGTGTTCCAGGGCGTCATCACGTCACGCAGGTCCACCACGTTCGGCGTGCCACCGGTGGGCAGGTAGGCGGCGGAGGGGCGGGCCCGCTGCCAGTCCGACCAGAGCTTGTCGACGTGGCAGTGGTGCAGCCAGAAGACCGGATCGTTCGGGGAGACGCCGGTCGCCATGGTGCCGCCGACCCACACGTGGACCCGGTTGTGCAGGTTGGGACCGCGCCAGCCCTCCACAAAGTTGCGGAAGCCGGACGCGGACGTGCTGTTCCAGGGCGCGACGTCGTACCCGGTCTGGGCGAGGACGGTGGCGACCTGGCTGGCGGTGGGCAGGCTCTGCCCGCCGGCGCCGAACTGCCGGCGCAGGTAGCTGCGGCTGTCCACCCGCACGGTCAGCGTCCAGTTGCCGGCGCCGTACGCGAACGGCCCGGTGGTGACCTGGCCGTCGCCGCTGCGCCCGTTGCCGCCGAGGAAGTCCGGCGACCAGAGCGACGCGGTGGTGGACCGGTCGGTGGTCCAGTCCCAGTACGGCAGGTCCACGCTCGGATCGACCGCCTGCAGGGCACGCTCGAACTCCAGCAGGAACTGCCGGTGCCAGGGCAGGAACGACGGCGAGCGGTGGCCGACCCGGTTGCCGGTGTCCGTGTCGCCGAGGATGAAGTCGTTGTGGGTACGGACGAACTGGTCGTAGACGCCGCTGCGCTTGAGTGCGAGCACAGCGTCGACGAACGCGCGCCGTTCGGTCGGGGTCAGGTCACGCTGGTTCTTGCGGATGCCCATGCGGATGCCTCTCGGGGTCGGTCAGCCGTGCAGCGGGATCAGCCGGGCGCCGTCGAGGTCGTCGACCGCGGCGCGGGCCAGGCTTCGCAGGTCCTCGAACGACCGGTAGTGGTGGACCGCGCTGACGTAGCTGCCGTCGGCGTTCGCCATCACGTGCAGGTCCACGTCGTCGATCCGGACGGCGGGCGCGGGCAGGCCGTGTGCGGTGCGGTGCCGGTGCCCGCCGTGAGCGGGCGCACCGATGCTGATGCGCCGCCCCCGGTAGGTCTCGGTGACCGCACCCGTGCCGTCCGGCGTGGGACGCGCCGGCGCCGGTCGTTCGGTCGCGTCGGCGACCCGGGTGACGCCCACGATGGATCCCGCGGAGACCGCCGCCGCGGCGGCGACGCGTAGCACGTCGCGCCGGTTGACCTGGGTCATCCTCACCATTCCTCTCAATGCCAGCAGATGATGAACACTCGAAGAAAGCAAGCTTTCCTTCGAGAAGTGCCGAAGATCCTTCGGCGACTGCGGAGTGAGAGGAAGCTATCAACGGACAGTGGCGCCCCTCAAGGACGGTCGACAGTGGAGTGACGACGCCGGTGACGGGACGTCACCGGGTCCGCCGTTGTCGCGGCAGGCAAGTAATGGAGGCGGATCGATAGCCGCCGCCCCGGCCGACCAGAGCCGACGGGGCATGTCCATGCACCGATGTGGCGCAGGGTTATCGGGCGCGTTCGATGGGTGACGCAGGACACGCCACGGGCCCCCTGCCGGAGCAGCGGGCCCGTGCGTCGACGCGGGTGTTGGGAGGGGCCCCTTGTACAACACCAGGCGTTAACAAGGGGCCCTTCCTTTCAACTCAGGGCAGGGTCCACTTCTGGTTGGCGCCGGTGTGGCAGGTCCACAGGTGCACCGCCGTGCCGTCGGCCGAGTTGTTGCCGGAGACGTCCAGGCACTTGCCGGACTGCGGGTTGCGCAGGGTGCCGTTGGACTGAGCCGACCAGTTCTGCGCGCCGGTGCCGTTGCACGTCCAGAGCTGGATCTTGGTGCCGTCCGCCGACCCGCCACCGGAGACGTCCAGGCACTTGCCCAACGCCTTGACCGTCGAGTTCGGCGACACCGTCCAGGTCTGGGCGGCGCTGCCGTTGCAGGTCCAGATCTGGATCTGCGTACCGTCGGCGGTGGCGCTGTTGCGCACGTCCAGGCACTTGCCGGCCAGCCCCTTGATCGGGCCGGTGCCGGGGGTGCCGCCACCCCCCTTCACCAGGGTGAAGTCGTCCACGTCGTAGAGCCCCGTGCCCGACCCGGTGAAGGTCAGGTAGAGGTTCCGCGTTCCGGACGGTACGCCGGACAGGGTGGTCGTGACGTCGGCGAAGGTGGTCCAACTGCCGGTGTTCGGCACCGCGACCGAACCGAGCACGGTGCCGGTGGTCGAACCGGTGCGCACCTGGAGCGTGCCGCCCGGTCCGCCGGAGACCACCCGGGCCCGGAACGACGTGACGCCGGTCAGGTCCACCCCGTTGTACGCGGCCCAGTCGCCCGGGTCGATGTAGCCGAGGGTCTGGCCACCGTTGGCGCCGGCCTTGGTGAACGGGGTGACCCCGCTGGCCGAGCTGTACGCCTCCGCCTGGATCGTGGTGTTCCCGCCCGGCGGGGTGGAGCCCAACTCCTTGATCCGGATGTTGCGGAACGAGGCGTCGTCGCCCGTCCCGTGGTTCTGCAGCCCGATGTGGCCGGCGAGCGACCGGGCCGGGTCGGTGTTGGTGAAGTCGTTGATCTTCACGCCGTTCAGGAAGACCTGGAGGCGCTCGCCCTCCACCAGCAGTTCGTAGGTGTTCCACTCCCCCGGCGGGTTCAGTGCGGCGTCCCGGGCGGCGATGTCGGCGGACTTGAAGGTGTAGACGGCACCCGTGGTGCGGTCCGCCGCGTCGGTGGCGTCGATCTGGACCTCGTAGCCGTTGTTCACCGCCGACCACGGATCGCTCGACGGCGGGAAGCCGATGAAGACGCCGGAGTTGTCGTCACCGGCGAGCCGCCAGTCGAGCTTCAGCGAGTAGTTGGTGAACTGCTTCGCGCTGTACCAGTAGAGACCCATGCCGCCCACCGAGGTGAGCGTGGCGTCGGCGTTGCTGAAGCTGCCCGGCCCGGCCTGCGACCAACCGGTGGTCGAACCGTTGTAGAGGGTGGTGTAGCCGGTCTCCGGACGGCAGTCGGCCTTGGTGCGGCCGGCCGCGTACCGGATGCCGCCGAGCAGGTGGGCGCGGAAGGCGGGCTCGGCGTACGAGGCCTGCGTGTGCCCGCCGCCGGTGTAGAAGGCCCGGCCGCCGCTGTAGGTCTTGCACCACGAGTGCGGGTGGTCGGCGCCCATCGAGCCGCCCGAGTACGACGACTCGTCGAGCGTGGCCAGGACGCGGGCCGTGGAGCGGGCGTTGGTCTGGTAGTTGTACCACTCGTCGGTGCGCGTCCAGGTCTGCGGCAGGTGGGCCGTGGCCGCGTGGGCACGGTTCTCGGCCTTGACGTTGGCCTGCTGGATGGCCGGGTGCGACGCGAAGTACGCCCCGACGAGGTTGCCGTAGAAGGACCAGCCGTACTCGGTGTCGGCGGCGGCGTGGACGCCGACGTACCCGCCGCCGGCGCCGATGTACGCCTCGAAGGCGCTCTGCTGGCTGGCGTTGAGCACGTCACCGGTGGTGTTGAGGAAGACCACCGCCTCGTACTGGGCGAGGTTGCCGGTGGTGAAGGCGGCGGCGTCCTCGGTGGCGGTGACGGTGAAGTTGTTCGCCGCCCCCAGGTCGCGGATGGCCTGGGTGCCGACGGCGATGGAGTCGTGCCGGAAGCCGGCCGTCTTGGAGAAGACCAGCACGTCGTACGCGGCGTCGGCGGCGCTGACCGGGCCGGCCTGGGAGGTGCAGGCGAGGACGGCGAGGACGGCGGTGGCCACGCCGAGGACGGGTCGGAGGAGTCTGCGCATGTCGCTCTCCCAACGGGTGTTAGGAGGGGCCCCTTGTACAACACTAGGCGTTAACAAGGGGCCCTTCCTTTCAACTCAGGGCAGGGTCCACTTCTGGTTGGCGCCGGTGTGGCAGGTCCACAGGTGCACCGCCGTGCCGTCGGCCGAGTTGTTGCCGGAGACGTCCAGGCACTTGCCGGACTGCGGGTTGCGCAGGGTGCCGTTGGACTGAGCCGACCAGTTCTGCGCGCCGGTGCCGTTGCACGTCCACAGCTGGATCTTGGTGCCGTCCGCCGACCCGCCACCGGAGACGTCCAGGCACTTGCCCAACGCCTTGACCGTCGAGTTCGGCGACACCGTCCACGTCTGCGCCGCCGTGCCGTTGCAGGTGTAGATCTGGATCTGCGTACCGTCGGCGGTGGCCGCGTTCCGGACGTCCAGGCACTTGCCGGCCAGGCCGACGATCGGGCCGACCCCGCTACCGCCACCGGTGGTGAAGGTGAACGAGTCGACGTCGTAGAGCGCGCCCGTGCCGGAGCCGGCGAAGGTCAGGTAGAGGGTGGTGGTACCGGCCGGCGGGTTGCTGATCGTCCCGTTGACCGTGGTGAACGTGTCCCAGGCGCCGGTGACCGGGACGGTGGCCGAGCCGAGCACGGTGCCGGTGGCCGAGCCGGCGCGGACCTGGAGGGTGCCGCCGGCGCCGGCCGAGGAGACACGGGCGCTGAACGACGTCACGTTGTTGATCCGGTACGGCTCGAACGCGATCCAGTCGCCGTTGTTGATGTTGCCGACGGTCTTGCCGCCCTCGGCGGTGGCCTTGTCGAAGGTCGCGATGCCGGACGAGGTCTTGAAGTGCTCCGCCTGCCGCTTGCGCGGCTGGAGGGTGTGCTGGGTGTGGGTGGTGAGGCCGCCCGCGTCGGTGTACTCGGCGTCGAAGATCGCGAAGATGTTCGCCGCGTCGTCGTGTTCACCGTCGACCGGGATGGCGATCGAGCCGGTGCAGCCGGTCTTGGAGGTGATCTGGTGGCCGTGCTGGTCGTGGCCCAGCACGTAGGTCATCTTGACCTTGGTGCAGTCGATCGTCCCGTCCTCGGGATCGGTGACGGTGATGCTGAACGGCACGGTGTCACCGAAGGAGAAGAGCGATCCGTTGGCCGGGGCGTTGATGACCACTGTCGGCGCGGTGTTGCCGACGCCGATCTGCACGCTCGCGGTGCCGGTGGCGCCCTGCGGATCGCGGACGGTCAGCGTGGCCGTGTAGGAGCCGTTCGCGGTGTACGTCTTCGTCGGGTTGGCAGCCGTGGAGGTGGTGCCGTCGCCGAAGGCCCACGAGTAGGTCAGCGCCCCGCCCTCCGGGTCCGACGACCCGGCCGAGGAGAAGCTCACGGTCAACGGGGCCGCCCCGGACGTCTTGTCCGCCGACGCCACCGCCGTCGGGGCGCGGTTGCCGCCGCCGATGTAGTCGTACCGGTAGAGGGCCGAGTTGGCGTCGCCGTTGAAGTAGCCGGTGCCGTAGTCCAGGACGTAGAGGGCGCCGTCGGGGCCGAACGCCATGTCCATGACCTGTTTGCCGTTCCACGGGAACGTGTCGATGGTGCCGACCGAGCCGTCGGCGTTCACGTGGATCGGCTTCACCCAGCCCCGGCCGAACTCGCCGGCGAAGAACTGCCCGTCGAAGCTCTGCGGCCACTTGGTGGTGGAGGTCGACGAGGCGTTGTAGCGGTAGACCGGGCCGCCCATCGGCGACTCCGAGCCGCCGCCGAACTCCGGCGGGCTGCCGGCGTCGCCCGCGTACCGGATCCACGACGCCTTGGCGCCGGGCAGGGTGGTCAGGCCGGTGTTGCGGAACGAGTTGTTGGTCGCCCCGCCGGTGCAGTTGTACTTCGCGCCGGCGGTGCCGGTGGCGAAGTTCCATTCGGCGTACGTCTCGTTGGCGGTGTTGGTGCCGGTGCAGTACGGCCAGCCGTAGAAACCCGGGCCGGTGACCCGGTTGAACTCGACCTGACCGCTCGGGCCGCGGGTGGTGGTGGTGCCGGCGTCCGGCCCGTAGTCACCGACGTAGACGATGCCGGTGGCCTTGTCGACGCTCATCCGGAACGGGTTGCGGAAGCCCATCGCGTAGATCTCGGGGCGGGTCTTCGGATCCGAGTCGACGAACATGTTGCCGGCCGGGATGGAGTACGTCCCGTTCGCGTTCACCTTGATCCGCAGGATCTTGCCGCGCAGGTCGTTGGTGTTGGCCGAGGTGCGCTGCGCGTCGTACGCGGGGTTGCGGTTGGTGCGCTCGTCGATCGGGGCGTACCCGGAGGAGTCGAACGGGTTCGTGTCGTCGCCGGTGGACAGGTAGAGGTTGCCGGCCGCGTCGAAGTCGATGTCACCGCCGACGTGGCAGCAGATGCCCCGGTCGGCGGGGACGTCGAGGACGTCGACCTTGCTGCCGGTGTTGATGGTGAAGTCGGCGTTGAGGGTGAACCGGGAGAGCCGGTTGACGCCCTGCCAGGCGGAGAAGTCGCTGCCGGTCGCGGGGGCGTCCCCGGTCGGGGTGGACAGCGGGGGCGCGTAGTACAGGTAGATGTGCCGGTTGCTGGCGAAGTTCGGGTCGACCCCGACCCCCTGCAACCCCTCCTCGTCGTGGGTGTAGACGGCGACGGTGCCGATCACCGACGTGGTGCCGGCCGCGTCGGTGCGGCGGACGGTGCCGTTGCGGGCGGTGTGCAGGACCGAGCGGTCCGGCAGCACCGCGATGGTCATCGGCTCGCCGACCTCGGCGACGCCCTTGGCGAGGGTGACCTGCTGGAAGTCGGTGGCGACGATGGGGTGGGCCTGGGCCGGGGTGGGGCCGCCCAGGGCGGCCGGGCCGGCGCCGAGGGCGACGGTACCGGCGGCGGCGACCAGGAGCAGGGCCGCGCCACCGGCGAACCAGGGACGGTGGTGGGGAGTGTGCCTCGTGGACATCGCTGTGCTGTCCCTTCCTGACGAGTGACTGCCAGGGCGGGGCGCGCGCCGTCGCGCCGGATGCCGTAGCGGGATGCCGTCGGTTCAGTCGATGGGTTCCCGCGCCGCCGGTTCACCTCGACGAAACAATCCGGTGTTGGCGACGACCCTAAATGGCATAGGTCGATGTGTCCATACCTTCTGACGATCCAGCATGGACTTTCGCTGGATCTGTCGAAAGTTGCCCGGGTCGGCGGCGGGCGGAGCGGGTCAGCGGTGGCGGTCGATCGCCTGGCCGGCCAGGGCGGCGAGTGCCGCCCGGCTCTGCGGGGTCACCGGGGCCCGTTCCAGCGCGGCCAGGGCGGCGTCGGCGCGGACCCGGATCATCTGCTCGATCTTCTCGCGGGCGCCGGTGCTCTCGATGATCTTCCGCAGCTCGGCGGCGCCGTCCGCGTCCAGCTCCGGGTTGCCGAACAGCTCCCGCAGCCGCGCCGTCTGCGCCCGATCGGCGGCGTCCCGGACCAGCGCCATCATCACCGTCGGCTTGCCCTCGCGCAGGTCGTCCAGAACCGACTTGCCGGTGACCGCCGGGTCGCCGAAGACGCCGAGCACGTCGTCGCGGAGCTGGAACGCGTCACCGAGCGGGTCACCGAAGTCGGCCAGCGCGGCCACCACCTCGGGCCCCGCGCCGGCCAGCGTCGCGCCGATCTGCAACGGCCGGGTGACCGTGTAGCGGGCCGCCTTCATCCGGATCACCGTCAGCGCGCTGGCGACCGAGCCGTCACCCACCCCGGACACCAGGTCCAGGTACTCCCCCGCGATCACCTCGGTACGCATCAGCGCGAAGACCGCGTACCCCCGGTGCACCGCGTCGGTGCTCAGCCCGCACTCGTGGAACATCTGGTCCGACCACGCGGCGCAGAGGTCACCGCAGAGCAGGGCGGTGTTGCGCCCGTACGCCTCGGGGTCGCCCCGCCAGGACGAGCGGGCGTGCAGGTCGGCGAAGATCCGGTGCACCGACGGCTCGCCCCGGCGGCGGTCGCTGCCGTCGAGGATGTCGTCGTGGATCAGCGCGAACGCGTGGAACAGCTCCAGCGCGGCGGCGGCGACCACGATCGGCGTACCGTCCGGCCCGCCCGCGCTCCGCCAGCCCCAGTAGCAGAAGAGCGGGCGCAGCCGCTTGCCGCCGGCCAGCACGAACCGGTGCAGCGCCGTGAACACCCCGCGCGGAGCGCCGTCCGGCCAGTCGGGCCCCTGCCGGTCGAGGAACGCGGCCAGCTCGGCGTCGAACCGGGCCCGCAGCCCGCTCGCGTCGGTGGGCGCGACGGTGACGGTCACGACGCCTCCCCCGATCGCCCGTCGTCACCCGGCGGGGACGCGTCACCCGGCGGGGACGCGGCGACCGACGGGCCGGCCGGGGCCAGCCCGGCCAGCTCCAGCAGCAGCGCCTTCACCTCGGTCGCGGCCAGCCGCTCCCGCGCCGCCGACGGGTCGGAGCAGAGCAGCAGAGGCCCGTCGGCGGGGTCGGCGGGCAGCCGCCCGTGCGAGCCCCGGACCGCCCGCGCGCCCGCGTCCAGCCCGACCACGCTCATCAGGTACCGCATCCCCAGCGTCTTGCGGGCCAGCGCGACCGCCGCCCGCCGCTTCGCCGCGCCCGGGGCCGCCGGGTCGAAGAACAGCTCCGCCGGGTCGTACCCGGGCTTGCGGTGGATCTCGACCAGCCGGGCGAAGTCCGGCGCGCGGGCGTCGTCCAGCCAGTAGTAGTACGTGAACCAGGCGTCCGGCTCGGCGACCAGGACGAGCTCACCGGAGCGTGGGTGGTCCAGCCCGGACGCCGCCTTGCCGTCGGCGTCCAGCACCTCGGCCACCCCGGTCAGCCCCGCGCACAGCTTCGCCACCGCCGGCACGTCGGCGGGGTCGCGCACGTACACGTGGGCGACCTGGTGGTCGGCGACCGCGAAGGCCCGCGAGGTCCACGGGTCGAGGTACTCCATCCCCGCCTGCGTGTACACCCGCAGCAGCCCCTCGCGGCGCAGCAGCCGGTTCACGTCGACCGGCCGGGACACGTCGGTGATGCCGTACTCGGAGAGGACCACCACGGTGGCGTCCCGGGAGCGGGCGGCGTCCAGCAGCGGCGCGAGCACGCCGTCCAGCTCGGCCGCCGCCGCGGCAGCCCGCGGCGAGGACGGCCCGAAGCGTTGCAGGTCGTAGTCCAGGTGCGGGACGTAGACCAGGGTCAGGTCCGGGGACTGGTCGGCGAGGATCCGCTCGGCGGCCCGGCAGATCCACCGCGACGACGGCAGCCCGGCACCCGGCCCCCAGTACGTGAACAGCGGGAAGGTGCCGAGCGCGCCGGTGAGCGCGTCGTGCAGCTCCGGCGGGTCGGTGTAGCAGTCCGGGTCCTTGCGCCCGTCGGCGTGGTACACGGGCCGGGGCGTGACCGTCCAGTCGACGTCCGCGCCCATCGCGTACCACCAGCACACGTTCGCCACCGTCCACCCGGGCTCGACCCGCCGGGCGGCCTGCCACAGCTTCTCCCCGCCGACCAGCGCGTTGTGCTGGCGCCACAGCAGCACCTCGCCGAGGTCCCGGAAGTACCACCCGTTGCCGACGATCCCGTGCCCGGCCGGCGGTACCCCGGTGAGGAAGGTCGACTGCACCGAGCAGGTCACCGCCGGCAGCACCGTCCCCAGCTCGGCCTGGAAGCCCTCGTCCGCCACCGCCCGCAGCCGGGGCATGTGCGCCAGCAGCCGCGGGGTCAGCCCCACCACGTCCAGCACGACCAGCCGCCTGCTCATGCCGCCACCTCGCTCCGCTCCGCGCCGGAGACGGTCAGGCCGAGCGCGACCAGTTCGTCGCGGGCGAAGGCCAGCTCGGCGGCGATCCCGGCGGCCAGCTCCGCGTCGGTGCGCGGTCGCCGCGCCGCCGGCAGCACCCCCCAGGTGTACGTCTCGACGTCGAGGTGGTCGCAGCCGGCGTCCGGGCCGGCGAAGAGCGCGGCCAGTGCGGCGCGCAGCACCGGCAGTGTCGAGGCCAGCGGCGGCTCGGGCGGGGCGTGCAGCGGCACGTGGTAGTGCACCCGCCACGGGCCGGGTAGCGCCGCGTCGAGGGCCGCGTCCAGGTCGTCGGCCGCCCAGGCGGGGTCCGCCGGATCGGCCGTCCCGTCGACGCCGGCCGGGACGCCGTCCGCACCGGGGGCGGACCGGGGCGGACCGGTCGCGGCGGCGCAGCCGGCCGCACGGGTCTGGTGCAGGAATCGCGGCTCCACCCAGCGGCGCAGGGCGTCCGCGTCGGCGACCGGGTGGGTGGCCTCCAGCGCGGCGGAGACCTGCACCTTGACGACCGGCAGGCCGGCCGCGCGCAGCCGGCCGAGGGCGGCGGCGGGATCCTCCCAGGCGCAGGCGAGGTGGGCGAGGTCGAGGCAGATCCCCAGCCGCCCGGTGTCCATACCGGACAGTATCGCCGTGGCCTGCCCGGTCGACTCCACCAGACAGCCGGGTTCCGGTTCGAAGCCGACCCGCACCGGCCGGCCGGTGTCCCGCTCGACGGCCGCGAGTCCCGCCGCCAGCTCGTCGAGCCGGCGGCGGGCGGCGTCGGCGCGGGCCGCGTCCCACGGTTCCCGCCAGGCGAGCGGCAACGTCGACACCGAGCCGCGGGCGGCGTCGTCCGGCAGCAGGTCCGCGAGCACCCGGGCCAGGTTCAGGGTGTACGCGAGCCGCCCGGCCGTGGTCCAGTCCGGGTGGTACACCGCGCCCTTGACGACGGGCGCCTGGAACGCCGCGTACGGAAAGCCGTTGAGGGTGACCACCTCCAGGCCCCGCGCGGCCAGCCCGGTGCCCAACCGGCGGCGGGCGCCGGGGTCGGCGGCCAGCTCGGCGGCGACCGGGGCGGCGAGCCACAGTCCCAGCCCGAGCAGGTCGGCGCCGAGCGTCTCGCGGACCGGCACGGCGTACGTGTCGAGTTGGGCGAGGATGCCGGCGAGGTCCTCGGCGGGGTGCACGTTCGTGCAGTACCCGAGGTGGACGGTGGTCCCGCCGGCGTGCCGCAGCCGCATCAGCTGCCGCCGCGCAGGATCGAGTTGCCGGCGAAGGTGGCGTCCGGCACGTCCCCGTCGCCCAGGTCGAGCCGTCCGGACTGTCCGTAGAATTCGATCGGGTTGCGCCAGAGCACCCGGTCCACGTCGTCGTCGGTGAACCCGGCCAGCAGCATCGCCTCCCCGGTGGCCCGGGTGAGCAGCGGGTCGGAGCGCCCCCAGTCGGCGGCCGAGTTGACCAGCACCCGCTCGGTCCCGTACGCCTTGAGCAGCTCCACCATGCGCGGCGGTGACATCTTCGTGTCCGGGTAGATGGAGAAGCCGAGCCAGCAGCCGGTGTCCCGGACCAGCTCGACGGTCACCTCGTTGAGGTGGTCGAGCACGACCCGGCCCGGTTCGACGCCCGACTCGGCGACCACGGCGAGGCTGCGTTCCACGCCGCGCGCCTTGTCCCGGTGCGGGGTGTGCACCAGCGCCGGCAGGTCGTGCGCGACGGCCAGGGCGAGCTGGGCGGCGAAGACGTCGTCCTCCTCGGGCGTCATCGAGTCGTACCCGATCTCGCCGACCGCCACCACGCCGTCCTTCTCCAGGTAGCGCGGCAGCACGTCGAGCACCGGCCGGCAGCGCGGGTCGTTGGCCTCCTTGGGGTTGAGCGCCACCGTGGCGTGGTGGCGGATCCCGAACTGCCCGGCCCGGAACGGCTCCCACCCGATGAGCGAGTCGAAGTAGTCGGTGAACGAGCCGACACCGGTGCGCGGCTGGCCCAGCCAGAACGCCGGCTCCACCACCGCGCGGACGCCGGCGGCGGCCATCCGCTCGTAGTCGTCGGTGGTGCGGGACGTCATGTGGATGTGCGGGTCGAAGATGCGCATCACGCCTCCTTGGGGCCGGTGTGGGGGCCTGGGTCGGCACCGGCGCGGAGCCGGTCGAGCAGGTCGGTGGCGTCGGCGGGCATGGTGCGGCCGGCTGCGGCCCGCTCGGCGGCGAGCGCGGCGAGCATCGCCGCCAGCTCACCGTCGGCGCGGGCGTCGAGGTCGGCCACGACGGCCAGCGGCACGCCGGTGAACACGCACTTGAGCACCGCCTGCCGCCAGGCCGCCGGGTCGAGGTGCCGGGCGTACCGGCCGAGGGCCGCCGCGACCAGCCGGGTGTCGTTGGTGCGGATCGCGTCGTGCAGCAGCGGCACCCCGGCCCCGCCGACCGGCAGCAGCGGCAGCGCCTTGAGCACGGCGCGTTTCTCGGCGGCGTCCCCGGTCCGGTAGAGCGCCTCGGCGTGCGCCGCGTGGTCGGCGGGCAGGGCGGCCAGCAGCAGTGCGCGGGCCGCCTCGTCGGCGGTCCAGCCGGGCAGGTCGGGCAGCTCGGCCCGGCCGCAGCGCCGGCCGGCGGCCGGGAAGAGCCGCGCGATCGCGGCCGGTTCGGCCGCGACGCGGCGCAGCGCTGCCGCCAGCCAGTCGGGATCGGGTACGCCCCGCAGCGCGTCCCGCAGTCGATCCGGTGTCATCGCCGTCTCCTCCCTCTGCTGCCGCCAGGGTCACCGCGAGCCCCCTTTGCTCTGCTTCACCCCACGCAACGGCCGGTATCCGGATAGCGGACGCCGGGCAGTGCGTCCGTTGAAGCAGAGCAAAGGGCGCCGGTGTGGTCCTGTCCCGTCGCCGGGGCACCGGCGGGCGCGGCGCCTCCCGCGCGATCGGCCGTCCCGCCGTTCGGCCCGGCCGCCGCGCGCAGAAACTCCAGCGAGCGGGCGGCGACGGTCGGCGCGGCGTGCGAGTGGCGGGGCAGCTCGACCGCGACCAGCCCCCGGTAGCCGACCTCGCGCAGCGCGGCCAGCACCGGCGGGAAGTCGATCTCGCCCGTGCCGAACTCCAGGTGCTCGTGCACGCCCCGCCGCATGTCGTCGATCTGGACGTTGACCAGGTGGGCGGCGACATCGCGGACGCAGTCGGGCACCGGCAGCGGCTCCAGGCAGCGGCAGTGTCCGATGTCGAGGGTGAGGCCCAGCCGGTCGGGCGCCCCCAGGGCCGCGTGCAGCCGGCGCCAGCCCGCGATGTCCTCGACCAGCATCCCCGGCTCGGGTTCGAAGCCCAGCGTCACGCCGGCCGCGTCGGCCGCCTCGACCACCGTGGCACACCCGCCCAGCAGGCGGTCCCAGGCCACGGCGGGCGGCACGGCCGCCGGCCGGACACCGGCCCAGAAGGAGACCGCCTCGGCGCCGAGGTCCGCGCCGACCGCCACCGCCCGGCGCAGGAACTCGATCCGGCGGGCCGGATCGTCGTGCTGCAGCGTCGGGGCGTGCTTGTGCCAGGGGTCGAGCAGGTACCGGGCACCGGTCTCGACCACCACGGCGAGGCCGAGCGCCGCCAGGCGACGGCCGACCGCCTCGACCCGCCGGGCCAGCGCGGGCGCGAACGGGTCCAGGTGGTCGTGGTCCAGCGTCAGCGCCACCCCGGTGTACCCGAGGTCCGCGATGACCGCGAGCGCGTCGTCGAGGCGGTGGTTGGCGAAGCCGTTGGTGCCGTACCCGAGCCGCAGCCCGCCGCCCGCCGGCACGGACGCCGTGGGATGACCGGGAGCCGGCGGCCGGGCGGCGGTCATGTCGGGGAGACCTTCCGGGCCAGGCGCCGGCCCAGCGGCGCGGCCGCCGCCACCGCCAGTCCCAGCAGGCCGGCACCGGCGCGGGCGGTCAACGCGCCCTGCAACGCGGGCAGGCCGGTGATGCCGGCGCCGACCGCCGCGCGGACCCGGCCGGCGGTCGGCTCGGCCACCACCCGGGCCTGGGCGGTGCCGTAGCGGGCGGCGTACCAGCCGGCGAGCAGGACCGGCAGGGCCGCCGCCACGGCGGCCACGCGGCTCCGGCCGCCGGCGGGGCGGTACGCGGCGCTCGCGGCGACCAGGGCGGTGCCGGCGAGGGTGCCCAGTGGGAGCGTGGTGTCGGCACCACTGACCTCGCGGCGGGAGAGCGCGGTGACGGTCCAGGTGTGGGCGGCGACGGTGACCGCCGCGGGCAGGGCGGTGCGCATCCGGCCGCCGGTCGCGCCGAGCAGGACGTCCAGCCCCCGGCACGCCGCCATCGCGGCCGGCCCGGCGGCGGTGTTCTTGGCCGCGAGGTCGTACGCCCAGACGGTGGCGGCGAGCGGCACCGCGACGGCGGCGGCGCGCCGGCCCCCGGCGGCGACGGCGAGCCCGACCCCGGCGGCGGTGAGGCCGGTGGCGATCCCGAGCGCGAGACCGGGGTCGACCCGGCCGCTGGGGATCGGCCGCTCGGGGCGCTCGACGGCGTCCAGCCGCCGGTCGGCCCAGTCGTTGGCGGCCATGCCGGCCCAGTACAGCAGCACCGACGCGGCGGCGAGGGCCGGCGTACGCGGACCGAGCGCGCGGGCCGCGGCGGCCCCGGCGACGACGTCCCCGGGCACCGAGAGCGCGGCCGGGGCGCGGACCAGCTCGGCGAGGTCAGCGACGCGGGGCATCGGTGCCCCCCTCGTGCAGCCGGCGGGCGAGGTCGCACAGCCGGGTCCACTGGTCGGCCAGGGCGTGCGTGGTGGTGCCGAGCGGGTCCTTGAAGAAGAAGGCGAGGTCGGTCAGGGGGCCGGTGTGCCCGGCGGCGTGCGCGGCGGCGGTGAGCCGGGCCAGGTCGAGCACCAGGGGCGCGGCGAGCGCCGAGTCACAGCCGTGCCAGGTGAACTGCAGCCGCCCGCCGGTGCCGAGGAAGCCGGCGAAGGTGACCAGGTCCCAGGCGGTCTTGAAGTCGCCCAGTTCCTCGACGTACTCGATCCGGGTGCCGCCCTGCGGCAGGTAACCGAGCGTCTCGCCGAGGAGCCGCTGCTTGCTGCGCACCTTCGCGGCGTTGGCGTCCGGGTCGGCGAGGGTGGCGCCGTCGCCGCCGCCGAGGAGGTTGATCCCGGACCAGGATCGGACCTCGAGGTGCCGCATGGCGAACATCGGGGCGAGCACCGACTTCAGCAGCGTCTCCCCGGTCTTGCCGTCGTGGCCCGCGTACGGCACGCGGTGCTCGTCGGCCAGCGCCGTCAGGGCCGGCAGCCGCAGGCCGGTGGACGGGGTGAAGTCGACGTACGGGCAGCCCGCCGTCACGGCCGCGTACGCGTACAGCGAGCTGGGGGGCAGCACCTCGTCGGGGCCGGTGAGGGCGGCCCGCAGGGCGGCCGGGTCGGCGTGCGCCGGGTGCGGGCGGGGTGCCGGTTCGGTGGCCGAGACGTTGACCACCACCACCCGGGCCAGCCGGTGCCGCTGCCGGAAGTCGGTGAGGTCGCGGACGATCGCGGCGGCGCGCTCGGCCTGCGTCCCGCCGGTGGGTGCGAGGCGCAGCTCCGGCTCGACCGCGGCCAGTTCGTCGGTCAGCGCGGCGACCAGGCGGCCCGGCAGCACGCCGGCGGCGGCGAGGGCCTCGGCGCGCTTCGCGAGCGGGGTGGTGACGACGTCGTGCCCGCCGAGGACCAGGTCGGTGAAGGACGGCAGGGCGGGACCGCGCACCTCGGGAAGCTCGGTGACGCACCCGATCGGCCCGGTCAGGCCGGCCCGCAGGGCGAGCGCCCCGACGATGCTGGTGGTCGCGACCGAGCCGCGCGCCCCCACCAGCCAGACACCCGTACGCATGGCACTCCTTCCCGGTCGGGGAAACCGGCCTGCATAGACCTACATAGATATCAGAAGATCGTTCCGAAAGATACCCTTTGTGCGGGTGGGCCCCGCCCGCCGTCCACCCCGGGAAGCTCACCGGCCGGCACCGAAGTCGGCGGCGACGACGCCGGACCGGCGCCCGGTGCGGGTGCGGACGGGCGGGGCTGGCAGGCAGGGACGGTCGGCGTCTCGCCCCTGCCTCCCCCGCATCCGCCGGTCGGACGGCGGCGCGCCCGAGCGGACGACTTCATCGGAGGCGGTCGTGCCCGGCCGTGGTGGGCGGGTCGGGCGGTGGGCCGCCAGGGGGTGGGTGGTGTCGGGGTGGTGGCGACCGGCCCGGTCGCCGTGGGTGGCGGTCCTCCGGTGCGGCCGGGGAATCCCGGTCCGGCCGCACCGGACGACCTGCTCGTGCCGCCGGTCGGCCCGGTGACACGTCCTCCGGTCCCGACCCGAACCCGGCCGCGGGGCGCAACCGCGGCCGGCCCTCGCCGGTCGGTCCCGGAGGTGACTCAGGCGGCGACCGTCGCCAGTGCCGGCTCCACGTCGGTCCACGAGGAACCGAGCTCGGCCGACCGGCTCACCGCGTCCAGCACCAGTTGGACCTGCAACGCGTCGGCGAACGAGGGCGCCGGGTCGACGCCGGTCGCCACCGCCTCGACGAAGTCCCGCATCTGGTGGGTGAAGGAGTGCTCGTACCCGATGATGTGGCCCGGCGGCCACCAGGCCGACATGTACGGGTGCTCGCCCTCGGTCACCAGGATCCGGCTGAAGCCCTGCTCGGCGGCGGGCCGCGTCGCGTCGTAGAACTCCAGTTCGTTGAGGCGTTCCAGGTCGAAGACCACCGAGCCGAGCGACCCGTTGATCTCCACCCGGAGGGCGTTCTTCCGGCCGGTGGCGAACCGGCTCGCCTCGTACGTCGCCAGCGCGCCGCCGTCCAGCCGCGCGACGAACACGGCGGCGTCGTCGACGGTCACCGGGCCGGTGGCGGGGCGGTGCCCGTCACCGTCCAGCGTGGCCGCCAGGCCGTTCGAACCGGCGGGCAGCGGCCGTTCCTTGACGAACGTCTCGGTGACGGCGCTGACCCCGGTGATGAGCTGGCCGGTGACGTACTGGGTCAGGTCGATGATGTGCGCGCCGATGTCGCCCAGCGCGCCGGAGCCCGCCTTGTCCTTCTGCAGGCGCCAGACCAGCGGGAACTGCGGATCCACGATCCAGTCCTGCAGGTAGGTCGCCCGGACGTGCCGGATCACCCCGAGCCGTCCGTCGGCGACCAGCTGCCGCATCATCGTGACCGCGGGCACCCGGCGGTAGTTGAACCCGCACATCGACCGCACCCCGGCGGCCTGAGCGATGGCCGCCGCGGCGGCCATCGCCCGGGCCTCGGACACCGTGTTGGCCAACGGCTTCTCGCACAGCACGTGCTTGCCGGCGGCCAGCGCGGCGAGGGCGATCTCGGCGTGACTGTCGCCCGGCGTGCAGACGTCGACCACGTCGATGTCGTCCCGGGCGACCAGGTCGCGCCAGTCCGTGGTGTACGCCTCCCAGCCGAGCCGGTCGGCGGCCTCGGCCACCTTCCCGGTGTCCCGGCCGCAGATCAGCGCCATCCGGGCCCGCGCCGGCAGGTCGTACACCCGGTTCACGGTGCGCCACGCCTGTGAGTGCGCGGCGCCCATGAACGCGTAGCCGACCATGCCGACCCGCAGTTGCTTGTCTGTCGTGGACAAGGTGGGTCTCCCCCCGTGTGTCAGAACCCGAGCTTCAGGTAGTTGCTCGCGTTCTCCTTCGTGATCGTCTCGGAGGCGAGGATGATCTCCTTGGGCACCTGGAGCTCCACCAGGTCGGACATGCCCTTGCCCTGCCCGATGAGACGGGCCAGGGAGATGGCCGAGGAGGCCATCGAGGGGCTGTAGGTGACGGTGGCCTTCAGCACGGTGTTGTCGGCCTGGATGTCCTCGATGGCCTTCTTCGAGCCGGCGCCGCCGACCATGAAGAACTCGCTGCGGTTGGCCTGCTTGATCGCGGCCAGTACGCCGATGCCCTGGTCGTCGTCGTGGTTCCAGAGGGCGTCCATCTTCGGCAGGGCCTGCAGGAGCTGGGCGGCCTCCTGCTGGCCCGTGTCGGCGGTGAACCGGGCCGCGCGGCGGTTCTGGACCTTGAAGCCGGCCTGGGCCAGCGTGTCCGCGAAGCCCTTCGACCGCTCCTGGGTCAGCTCCAGCTCGTCCATGCCGGCGATCTCACCGATCACCGGGGCGGTGACGTTCTTGGCCTTGAGCTGGGCGATGATGTACGTGGCGGCGGCCACGCCCATGCCGTAGTTGTCGCCCTTGATCTGCAGCCGGTACGCCTTGGCGTCCGGGAACGCCCGGTCCAGGTTGACCACCGGGATGCCGGCCTGCATCGCCTCCAGGCCGAACGCGTTGAGTTCCTTGCCGTCGTGCGGCAGCAGCACGATCACGTCCGGCTTCTGCGAGATCAGCGTGGACAGCGCCGCCCGCTGGGCCGCCGCGTCCGCGCCGGCCTCGACCGTCTTGAACTCCACGTCGGAGTACGCGCCGGCCTGCGCCTTGGCGTTGTTGGTGATGGCGGCGATCCAGCCGTGGTCGGCGGCGGGAGCGGAGAAGCCGATGACGACGCGCTTGCCCGGCTCGTTGTTACCGCCGGGTGCCGCCGCCTTGGTCTGCGCCTCGGTCGGCTGGGCCTCGTTGCTGGTGCAGCCGGCGAGCAGGACGCCGGCGCCGACAGCGGCCCCGCCGAAGAGCAGCCGGCGGCGCGACAGGTCGCGGCTGTGCTGGGTCATGACGACCTCCTGGTTTGCGGTGGTGGAGGGAATTTGGGGTGTGCGAGGTCCGGCCACCGTCGTCGAGTTCGGGTGGCCCAGGTGCGTGTGTCGATCAGGTGGTGGTGAGCCGGTTCCGGTTGAGGAACTGGGTGAGGCTGCGGAACTGGACCTGCTGGACCAGGACGGCCGCGACGATGATGCCGCCCTTGACCATGTTCTGGGCCTCCGTGGAGAGGCCGTTGATGGCGAAGAGGTTGGTGATGGTGGCGAAGATGACCACCCCGAGCAGGGAGCCGATGATGGTGCCCCGCCCGCCGCTGAGCAGCGTGCCGCCGATGATCGCGGCGGCGATCGCGTCCAACTCGTAGAGGTTGGCCATCGCCGCCTGCGCCGAGTTGGCCTGGGCGGTCAGCATGATGGCCGCGATGCCGCAGCACAGGCCGGACAGCGCGTACAGCAGCAGGGTGTGCCGCTTGACGTCGATGCCGGCCAGCCGGGCCGCTTCCGGGTTGCCGCCGACCGCGACGGTCCGCCGGCCGAAGGTGGTGCGGTTGAGCAGCACCCAGCCGGCGGCGACCACCGCGGCGAGGATGTAGACCAGCAGCGGGATCCCGAGCAGGTTCGTGCTGGCGATGCCGTTGATGAAGGTGTTGTCGGACACCTGGGTCTGCTTGTCGGAGATCTCCGCGGCGAGCCCCCGGGCGGCGACCAGCATCGCCAGGGTCGCGATGAACGGGACCAGCCGCCCGTACGAGATGAGCAGGCCGTTCACCAGTCCCACCGCGAGCCCAACGGTGAGTGCGCTGAAGATCATGCCCCCGGCGCCGTAGCTCTGCGTGGCGAGCGTGGTGCACCAGACTCCGGCGAGCGCGACGATCGCGCCGACGGAGAGGTCGATGCCGCCTCCGATGATCACGAACGTCATGCCGACCGTGACCACGCCGACCACCGACGCGAGCTTGAGGATGCTGAGGAAGTTGGCCCAGACCCAGTCCGGGTCGGAGTAGAGGTCGGAGCGGGTGGCCGCGCCGATGATGATCAGCACGACCAGAACCCCCACCAGGGCGAGGTTGCGTCGGGCGCCCTCGCCTCCCTCGCCGTGCCACCAGGAGAGCCGGCCGCCGGTCTTCTCGCTGGCCAGGGCCGTCTCCGCCGGGTCCACGGGCGGCGACTGCGCCGGCAGCCCCGTTCCGCGCTCCGGTGCGGCGGTGGAGGTGGGCGTGGAATCGCTCATGCCGGTGCGCCTTCCATCAGGGACCCCGCCATGACGAGGTCGAGCACGGTGTTCTCGTCGAGTTCGGTGGCCGGCGCCTCGCAGACGACCCGGCCCTCCCGCATGACCAGCACGCGGTCGGCGAGGCCGAGCACCTCGGGCACCTCGCTGGACACCAGCAGCACCCCGACGCCGCGGGCGGCCAGGGCACGGATCACCTGGTACAGCTCGGCCCGCGCGCCGACGTCCACGCCCCGGGTCGGCTCGTCGAGCAGCAGCAGCTTCGTGTCGCCGAGCAGCCACCGCCCGACCACGACCTTCTGCTGGTTGCCGCCGGAGAGCGTCCGCACCGGCCGGCGGACGTCGCGGGGCCGCAGGTCGAGGCTCTCCGCGATCCGGTCCGCCTCGGCCCGCTCCCGCGCGGCGTCGGTGAAACCCGCCCGGGAGTACCGGCCGAAGGTGGCGAGCGTGACGTTGCGGTAGATCGGCTCGCCCAGCAGCAGCGCCTGGCTCTTGCGCTCCTCGGGGGCCATGCCGAGGCCGGAGCGTACGGCGGACCCGACGCTGCCCGGGCGGAGCGCCCGGCCGGCGACCCGCACGGTGCCGGCGTCGGCCCGGCGGGCGCCGTAGATGGTCTCCAGCAGCTCGGACCGGCCGGAGCCGACCAGCCCGGCGATGCCGACGATCTCGCCGGCCCGGACGCCGAGCGTGACGTCGGCGAACTCGCCGGCCCGGGTCAGCCCGTCGACGCGGAGCAGGTCGTCGCCGGCCGGCGCCGCGGCGGGCCGGTCCGGGAAGACGTACTCGATGGTCCGGCCGGTCATCTTCGAGACCAGGTCGCGGGTCGGTGTGTCGCGGGCCGGCAGGTTCGCCGCGGTGGTCCGGCCGTCCTTGAGTACGGTGACACGGTCGCCGATCTCGCGGATCTCCTCCAGCCGGTGGGAGATGTAGATGACGGCGATGCCCTGCGCGGTCAGCTCGCGGATGATCCGGAAGAGGTTGCCGACCTCGTCGTGGGCGAGCACGGCGCTCGGCTCGTCCATGATGATCAGTCGCGCCTCGTGGGACAGCGCGCGGGCCATGCTGACGACCTGTTTGCCGGCGGCCGGCAGCGACCGGACCATCCGGTTCGGCGGGATCTCGGCGTGCCCGAGCCGGCCGAGGATCTGGCGGGTCCGGCGGGCCATCTGACCGCGTCGGACGAAGCCGAGGCGGCGCGGCTCGTGGCCCAGGAAGGCGTTCTCCGCCACCGACAGGTCCTCGACCAGGTCCAGTTCCTGGTAGATGGTGGCGATGCCGGCGCGCATGGCGGCCTGCGGGTTGGTGAACGTGACCGGCTCGCCGCGCCACTCGACGGTCCCCGAGTCCGGACGGTGCACCCCCGCGAGGACCTTGATCAGGGTGGACTTGCCGGCGCCGTTCTGCCCGAGCAGGCAGTGCACCTCCCCGGCGCGGACCTCCAACTGCACGCCGTCGAGGGCGCGTACGCCCGGGAAGGTCTTCACCACGTCGGTGAGGCGCAGCACGGTCTCGGCGGTCATCGGCGCCTCCAGGTGGGTTGGGACTTGGCAGGGAGCATGGCGACCATCGTCGGGTCGGCGAGGACCCGTTCGACCGCGACGTGGGCTGCGCCGTGAGCTGCGGCCCGGAAGTCGAGTTCGGAGGCGACGAACTGGCACCGGGCGTCCGGACCGGCCACGACCAGCCGGCCCAGCTGTGCCTGTGCCTCGGCGATGAGGTGTCCGCGGAACCGGGCGAAGTAGCCGCCCAGGACGATCACCCGCGGGTTCAGCAGGTTGACCAGGATGGCGCCGCCGATGCCGAGCCACCGGGCGATCTCCCGCAGGGCCTGCTCGACCCGGGGGTCCCCGGCCGCCTGCCGGCGTTCGATCTCCGTCAGCCGCTCCTCCGGCGCCCGTACCGGGCCGCTGTCCGGGCGCCCGTAGGCGTGGTCCGGCGCCGCCATCCGCAGCAGCGCCGCAAGGCCGACCTTGGTCTCCCAGCACCCGGTCCGCCCGCAGCCGCACCGGTCACCGTTCGGGTCGACCGGGAGGTGGCCGACCTCCCCCGCGAAGCCGTCGCCACCGCGCAGCAGCCGACCGCCGGAGATGATGCCACCGCCGACACCGACCTCCCCGGTCAGGTAGACCAGATCGGGGGTGCCGGCCGCCACGCCCGCGGTGTACTCCGCCAGCGCGGCCAGGTTGGCGTCGTTGTCGACCCGCACCGGTATCGGGGCCGAGGCGGCGGCCAACCGCTGCGCCACCGGGACGTCCCGCCAGCCGAGGTTGGGTGCGTACAGCACGGTGCCGGTCTCCACGTTCACCAGCCCGGGGACCGCCACCGTGATCCCCATCACCCGCAGCCCGGCCGCGGCGAGGTCGGCGAGCGCCTCGCGCACCACCCCGGCGAGCCGCTCCAGCGACCGGTCGACGTCGGAACCCATCGCGTCGAAGCCGATCCGCCGGTCGATCAGCGTCCGCCCGGTCAGGTCCAGGCCGTGCGTGGCGATGTAGTCGACGTTGATCTCCAGCCCGAGCGCGCCGACGGTGGCCCCGTCGAGGGAGATCACCCGCCCTGGACGGCCGACCGCGCCAGCCTGCCGCAGGCCGGTCTCGACCACCAGGCCACGGGCCTGCAGCTCGCTGATCAGGCTGGAGACGGTGGTCTTGTTCAGCCCGGTCTCGGCGGCGATGGCCGCCCGGGACGCCGGGCCCCGGGTGTTGAGGTAACGCAGCACCAGGGAGAGGTTGGAACGACGAACGGTGGTCTGATCGGCCGGAAGATCTGCCGGCTGCGCCGGGGCTCCGGTCGGTTCAACCTGAACCACCAACCGTCTCACCTCCTTCCCTGACGCTTTGTCGACCTGACGTGTCGGCTATCAAATTAGGTGTGGCCGACACCCTCGACAAGACCATGGGGATAAATACCTTCGTAACACTTCGGCAACGACACCTGCCGTTGCCCGTGATTAACCGCCAAACGACGGTCAGTCCCGCCGGGGGCGAGCAGAACAAAGCCCGTCCCGGCCGCCCGAATCAATTCGGCGCACGATTGTGCAAGCCCGCGCGGGCACATTCGACAGCTGTATCGCAGTCGCCGGTCCGGCATTGTTCGCCGTTCGGGGCCGCCTGGTGTGCGGCGGGGCCGGCGGGCGCGCCCGCCGGCCCCGCCGGTCGCCTAGCCGCCGTCGAGGGTGAGCCAGTCGACGTCGAACAGATACCCGCTCCCGCCCTTGAAGAGCAGGTGCAGCGGGCCGGTACCGGTGCTGCTCAGAGTGGTACCGACGGTGGTGAAGGTGCCCCAGCCGCCAGTGCCCGGCACCGTCACCGACCCGAGCAGTGGCCCCGTGGCCGAGCCGGACCGGACCTCGATGGTGCCGCCGGCGGTCGCCGAGGAAACCCGGGCGGAGAAGGACGTCCGGCCGGCGGTGCTCACCGCCGCGTACCCCACCCAGTCACCGTTGTTGACGTACCCGACGGTTTTTCCACCACTGGCCGACGAGTGATTCGCGACCTGCACTCCGGACGACGATGAATAGGACTCTCCCTCCACCTTGACGGACGACGCGACAAGTTCTCGGATCCGGATGTTCCGGAACGAAACATCGTCGCCGGCACCATTGTTCTGGATGCCCACGTAACCCTGCGGGCTCCGATTCGGGTCACTGTTGGTGAAATCGTTGATCTGCACGCCGTTGAGGAACACCCGGATGCGTTCGCCCTCCACCAGCAGCTCGTAGGTGTTCCAGCTTCCGGGCGGGTTCAGGGCCGCGTCCCGGGCCGACGCGTTCGGCGCCTTCACCCCGTAGACGGCCCCGGTCACCTGGTTCGCCGAACCGGAGCCGCCGATCTGGATCTCGTAGCCGCCGGCGGGGGTGGTCCCGGACGTGCCGTCGGCGCCGATCAGCACGCCGGAGTCGTCCGACCCGGCCAGCCGCCAGTCGAGCTTGAGGGAGTACGACCGGAATGCCTTGGCCGAGTGCCAGTAGACGCCCCGGCCGCCGAAGGAGCTGAGGGTCGCGTCGCTGTTGGTGAAACCACCCGGTCCGGCCTGCGTCCAGCCGGCGGTCGACCCGCCGTAGAGGATGGTGTAGCCGGTCTCCGGCCGGCAGTCGAACATCGCGAAGCCGGCCGCGTACCGGATCCCGCCCAACAGGTGGGTCCGGAACGTCGGGTCGGTGAAGGAGGCGTCGGTGTGCCCGCCCCCGGTGTAGAACGACCGGCCGGCGGAGATCGAGCGGCACCAGACGATCGGGTGGTCCCCCATGGTGCCGCCGGAGTAGCTGGCCTCGTCGAGGCTGGCCAACACCCGCGCGGATGACCGCGGGTTGACGTGGTAGTTGTACCACTCGTCGGTGCGGGTCCAGGTCTGCGGCAGGTGCGCGGTCGCGGAGTGCGCCCGGCTCTCCACCCGCACCTGGGCCGACTGAACCGCCGGGTGGGACACGAACCGGGCACCCACCAGCTGGCCGTACCAGGGCCAGCTGTGCTCGGTGTCGGCTGCCGCGTGCACCCCGACGAACCCACCACCGCCCTCGATGTACGCCTGGAAGGCGTCCTGCTGGCTGGTGTTGAGCACGTCACCGGTGGTGTTGAGGAAGACCACCGCCTCGAACTGGGCGAGATTGGCGGTGGTGAAGGCGTTCGCGTCCTCGGTCGCGGTGACGGTGAAGTTGTTCGCCGCACCGAGGTCGCGGACCGCCTGGACGCCCGCGGCGATGGAGCCGTGCCGGAAACCCGCGGTCTTGGAGAAGACCAGCACCTGGTACGCGGGGTCGGCAGCCGACACCGGCGGAGCGAAACTGCCGATCAGCAGCAGGGCGGCCGCGAGTGTGGCCGCGAGCCGGATGGTTTTCATGGCACCTCCCCTCAGGACAGGACGAAGGAGTCGACGTCGAACAGGTAGCCGGTGCCGGATCCGCGGTACACCAGGTAGAGCGGGCCGGACGCGGAGCTGGTGAGCGTGGTCGAGACGGACTGGAAGGTTCCCCACCCACCGGTGGTCGGCACCGACACCGACCCGAGCAGGGTGCCGGTCGCCGAGCCGGAGCGGATCTGGATGGTGCCGCCGGTGGTGGCCGAGGAGACCCGCGCGGTGAAGGACGTCTTCCCGGCCGTGCTCACCGCCGCGTACCCGGTCCAGTCGCCGTCGTTGATGTAGCCGACGGTCTTTCCGCCGTTGGCGTTGACGTGGTTGGCGACCTGCACTCCGGACTGCGAGCTGAACGACTCCGCCTCGGTGCTCCCGGTGGCGAAGGTGAACGCGTCCAGGTCGAACAGGCTGCCGGTGCCACCGGTGAAGACGAGGTACAGCGGGCCGGTTCCGTTCGGCGCCGCGGTCAGCGCGGTGCTCACCTCGGTGAAGGTGTTCCAGTTTCCGGTGACCGGCACGGTGACCGAGCCGAGCAGCGTTCCGGTGGCCGAGCCGTACCGCACCTGGATGGTGCCGCCCGCGCCGGCCGACGAGGCCCGGGCGGTGAACGCGGTGGCGTTGCTGAGCCGGTACGGCTGGAACGCGATCCAGTCGCCGTTGTTCACGTAGCCGACCGTCGTGCCGCCCTCGGCGTTGCTGTGGCTGACCTTCTGCACCCCGGACTGGGTGGAGTAGTGCTCGGCCTGCCGGTGCCGCGGCTGCAGGATGACCTGCGCGGTGCCGGTGGCCCCGGCGGTGTCGGTGTAGCTGGCCTGCAGGACGCCGTAGATGTTCGCGGTCTCGTCGTGCTCCCCGTCTACCGGGATGGTGATCGTCCCGGAGCAGCCCGTCTTCGAGGTGATCTGGTGGGCGTGCTCGTCGTGGCCGAGCAGATAGGCCAGGGTGACCTTCGTGCAGTCGATGCTCGTCTCCTCCGGATCGGTGACGCCGATCTGGAACGGCACCGTGTCACCGAAGCTGAACAGCGTCCCGGTGGTCGGGGCCTGGAAGGTGACGGTCGGGGCGGTGTTGCCGACGGTCACCGTGACGTTGGCGGTACCGGTGGCCCCCTGCGGGTCGCGGACGGTCAGGGTCACCGCGTAGGTCCCGTTGCTGTTGAAGGTCTTCGTCGGGTTCGCCGCGGTGGAGCTGGTCCCGTCGCCGAAGTTCCAGGAGTAGGTCAGCGCGCCGCCGTCGGGGTCGGACGAGCCGGCCGAGGAGAAGGCCACGGTCAGCGGCGCCGGGCCGGAGGTCTTGTTCGCGGTCGCCACGGCCTGCGGTGCCTTGTTCCCGCCGCCGATGTACTCGATCCGGTAGATCCCCGGCGTGGCGTTGTTGCCCCCATAGTCGAGCACGTAGAACGCCCCGTCCGAGCCGAACGCGGTGTCGATGATCTGCCCGCCGGACCAGGGGAAGTTGTTGATCGCGCCGTAGCTCCCGTCCGAGTTGATGTCGACGACCTTGATCCACTTGCGGCCGTACTCGGCGGCGAAGTAGTGCCCGTTCAATTCCTGCGGGAACTTCACCGTCGACGAGCTGGCCGCGTTGTACCGGTAGACCTGGCCGCCCATCGGCGACTCCGACCCGCTGCCGAACTCCGGCGGGGAGCCGGCGGAGCCGCCGTAGCGGATCCAGGAGGGCTTGGCCGCCGGCAGGTTCGTCAAACCGGTGTTGCGGAACGAGTTGTTGACCGGCGCCGCGCAGTTGTACTGCCCGGTGGCCGGACCGCTGGGGAAGGTCCACTCCCAGTACGTCTCGGCGGTGGTGTTCAGCCCGGTGCAGTACGGCCAGCCGAAGTTGCCCGGCCCGGTGATCCGGTTGAACTCGACCTGTCCGGCCGGTCCGCGCCCGGACACCGCGCCGCCGTCAGGCCCGTACTCGCCGAGGTAGACGATGCCGGTGGGCTTGTCGACGCTCATCCGGAACGGGTTGCGGAAACCCATGGCGTAGATCTCCGGGCGGGTCTTCGTGGTACCGGGCGCGAAGAGGTTTCCGGTCGGGATGGAGTACGAACCGTCAGCATTCACCTTAATCCGGAGCAGCTTGCCCCGCAGGTCGTTGGTGTTGGCTGAGGTCCGCTGGGCGTCGAACTGCGGGTTGCGGTCGGCGCGCTCGTCGATCGGCGCGGAGCCGCTGGACTCGAACGGGTTGGTGTCGTCGCCGGTGGTCAGGTACAGGTTGCCCTGCGCGTCGAAGTCGATGTCCCCGCCGGCGTGACAGCACAGGCCGCGGTCGCTGGGGACCTTGAGCACGACCTTCTCGCTGGCGAGATCCAACGTGTTGTCGGTCTTGAGCACGAACCGGGAGAGCCAGAACTCGCCCTTCCACGCGTTCCAGTCCGCCTGGGTGCCGGTCTTCGGGGCGTCGCCGCTCGGCGTCGACAGCTTGGGCGAGTAGTAGAGGTAGATGTACCGGTTGGTGGTGAAGTTCGGGTCGACCCCGACGCCTTGCAGGCCCTCCTCGTCGTGGGTGTAGACGGTGAGCTTGCCGGCGACGCTGGTGTTGCCGTTCTTGTCGGTGATCCGGATCGTTCCGTCGCGGGCGGTGTGCACGACGGAAAGGTTGGGCAGGAGGGCCAGCGACATCGGCTGGCCGACGTCGCCACTACCGGAGGCGAGCTGAACGGCCTGGTAGTCGGCGGGATCGACACTGTGGGCGCCCACCGGGGACTGCGCGCCGACGACCACCGCGGTGGTCGTGAAGGCCAGCAGCACGGCGTGGAGCAGCCGCGATCGACGCCTTGGACGGGACGGAGACATGAGCATCTACCTCTCCTGAGCTGTGAGCCAGTCAGGCAGAGCGCGCGCCGCCGCGCTGATGCCGGGGTGGGGGTACCACGGTGGTGGGGGGAGCCGCGTGACGGGTGCCGAGTCCGTCAGCGTGTGCTTCGGGGCCCTCGACGCCAGGACCGGCAACGTCACTCATGACGTCCGCCGGCGAGTTGGCGCCGCGAAGCTCCGCAGCCCGTGATGTGGTTGCCCCGGATCGCTGGGAGCAGGACCCAAAGGTCCGGTTCGGGGGATCGCTCCATTCGTCCGGTGGCCCAACAAACAAACCACAGTGGACACCTTCCGCGCAACACTCGTTCCGGAAAATTTTGCCTTGTCGATCGATCCCGAGGTACGTTGGCCGGTTGGGGGGTGCACGCTCAGTCGTCCGGCCGAGGTGGTGCCGGGCGACTGGCCGGGCGTTCTCATGCCGCCTCCGCAAACGCCAGGTCACTGGCGAGCACCGCGGCGCCGGCGACACCGGCTCGCGATCCCAGTTCGGACAGGACGACCGGGAGGTTGCCGGTGGCCAGCGGCAGCGACCGGCGGTACACCACGCTGCGGATCTCGGCAAGCAGGATGTGGCCAAGTTGCGCCAGCCCACCGCCGATCACGATCATCGACGGGTTGGTGAAGCTGACCAGCCCGGCCAGGACCCCACCGACCCGCCGGCCGCCGTCGCGGATGAGCTGGATGCAGGTGACGTCGCCCTCGACGGCGCCCTCGGCGACGTCCACGGCGGTGACGGCGCCCCGGGCGGCGAGCCGTTCGGCGAGGGCCGGTGACGCGCCGCTGCGCGCGGCCGCCGCCGCGTCCTTGGCCAGGGCCGCGCCGCTGAACAGCGCCTCCAGGCAGCCGACGTTGCCGCAGGAGCACATCGGACCGTGGGAGTCGACCTGGATGTGGCCGATGTCCCCGGCGCAGCCGTCGGTGCCCCGGTAGACCTCGCCGCTGAGGTAGATCCCGCACCCGATCCCGGTGCCGATCTTGACGAACAGGAAGTCGTCGACCGAGTGGGCCACCCCGCCGTGCCGCTCCCCGATCGCCATGATGTTGACGTCGTTGTCGACCACCGCCGGGCAGCCGTGCTCCCGGGTGAGCAGCTCCCGCACCGGGAAGCGGTCCCAGCCGGGCATGATCGGGGGTGAGACCGGGACGCCGTCGCGGAAGCTCACCGGCCCCGGCACGCCGACGCCGACCGCGTCGAGCCGCTCGTACGCCCCGTCCACGCGCGCCTTGTGCAGCAGCTCGTTGACCCGCTGGAGCGTCACCTTGGGACCGTTGCGGATGTCGGCCGGCTCCGCGTACGCGGCCACCGGCTCCAGCCGGCCGTTGACCACCTCGACGTCGATCGAGCTGGCGCCCAGGTCGACGGCGGCGAAGCGCAGCTGCGGGCTCAGCTCGACGAGGGTGGAGCGCCGGCCGCCCCGGGAGGCCGCGAGGCCCGCCTCGGCGACGTAGCCGAGGCCGACGAGGCGCTCCAGCTCGGCCAGCAACCTCGGGCGGGGCATCTGGAGGCGGTCCGCCAACTCGGCCCGGGAGACCGCCCCCTCGTTCCGGAGCAGCCGCAGCAGTCGCACGTGCAGGGGATCGACGGTCCGCACGGGACTCACCTCTTCGTCGGCGTCGTTCACATCGACGCAATGCCGATGTGTCGTGTCCGACACAGTAGGAGCCTTCCGTGCCGCCTGTCCAGAGCTTCGGCCATTCTGTTTCCAACTTCTGTCCATACGAACAAAAGCTATAAGTGGATCAAGAAAAGATCCCCCCTCTCCGCCTGGGCGATCCTGGGCCTCCCACCCCCGACGAGAGAGCGTGGCGGCAACTTCGGGGGAAGTGCTGCCTCCCGAGGCCCGGAGGCAGCACTTCCCCCGAAGTTGCGACCTGCCACCCTCAAGGGGGTGCCCGTGGTGGCGGACACGGGAACGCCCCGCCGTCCGGGCGGACGGCGGGGCGTGGCAGCGGCGGGTCGGGTCAGCGCCGGCCGGCGTTACGCTTCTTGCGGAGCTTGCGGTCGTCCCGCAACTCGACGTACGGCTCCTCGTCGGCCGAGCGGCCCGCCGAGATGGCGCGGCTGCGCTCCAGTTCCGCGTCGAACTCGGCGCCGAGCAGGATGGCGATGTTGCTGAGCCACAGCCAGATCAGGAAGATGATCACACCGGCGAGCGCGCCGTACGTCTTGTTGTACGAGCCGAAGTTGCTGACGTAGAGCGCGAAGAGGCCGGAGATCACCAGCCAGATCACCACGGCCAGCACACCACCCGGGCTGACCCAGCGGAAGCCGCCGTGCCGCGCGTTGGGCGAGGCCCAGTAGAGGATCGCGAACATCAGGCTGACCAGGAGCAGCAGCACCGGCCACTTGGCGATGTTCCAGACCGTCACCGCCGTGTCACCGAGCCCCACGGCGTTCCCGACCGCCTCGGCGAGACCACCGGTGAACACCACGATCACCGCACAGGCCAGCAGCATGATGCCGATCACCGCGGTCACGCCGACCCGGATCGGCAGGGTCTTCCAGATCGGCCGGCCCTCCGGCACGTCGTAGATGGTGTTCGACGCCCGCATGAACGCGGCGATGTAGCCGGAGGCCGACCAGAACGCGGCCAGCAGACCGACGATCGCGCCGATGCTCGCCAGCCCGCCGCTTCCCTGGGCCTGTCGGATCGCGGCGTCGATGATGTCCTGGATGTTCTGCTGCGGCACCGCCTGGTTGACGGTTTCCCGCACCCCCTCGGTGGCCCGAGGCCCGAGCAGGCCGAGGAGCGAGATCAGCACCAGGAGGCCGGGGAAGATGGACAGGACCCCGTAGTAGGTGAGCGCCGCCGCCCAGTCGATCAGGCTGTCGTCCTGGAACTCGCGGACGGTGCGCTTCAGCGCCGCCTTCCAGCCGGTGCCGGGGAGCTGCGTCGGGCTCTGCGGCCCGTCGTCGGGGCCGACCGGCCGGTCCTGGAACTCACGCCCGTTCCGGGCAGAAGACTCATCGGAGGCCATCGCCCCTCCCCCTCACGTCGGCAATGGTGCTCCTCCGACATGCCCCGGCGGCGGCAGGGGTTAACCACCTACCTGTAGAGCAACCTGCCCATCCGGCGCGAAGCGACCAGCAGGCCGAGCGCCAGGACCAGCAGCAGGTAGAGGATGTCGAGCAGCCAGCCCCAGCCCGCCGTGCCGACGGTGACGCCCCGGATCAGGTGCACGGCCCGGTAGAGCGGGGTCACCTCGACCAGCCAGCGCAGCACCGCCGGGTACGCCTCGGCGGGAACGAACGTGCCGGAGAACAGGAACAGGACGAACTGCGCCGAGCCCATCAGGTCGAAGTCCTGCCAGCTGCGCATGAACGTGGAGATCGCCATGCCGAGGGCGCCGAACGCGAAGCCGACCAGCACCGCCGCCGGGAAGGCCGCCAGGGCACGGCTGACGCTGGTCAGGTCCATCACGGCCATCACGGCCAGGAACGCGGCCGAGTACGCGCTGCCCCGCAGCATCGCCCACGCCAACTCGCCGAGGGCGATCTCGAACGGCTGCACCGGGGTGGCGATCACCCCGTCGTACAGCTTCATGTACTTCATCTTGCCGAAGAAGTTGAACGTGGTCTCCGCGAGCGCACCCGTCATCGCCGACGAGGCGAGCATGGCCGGCGCGACGAACGCCGCGTACGTGACGACCGCGCCACCGGGCAGTGTGAGGTCGCCGACCAGCGCGCCCACGCCGACGCCGATCGAGAGCAGGTAGAGCAGCGGCTCGACGAAACCGGAGACCAGCAGCAGCCAGTAGACCGACTTGAGGGCCGCGACGTTGCGCTCGGTCACCGAGGCCGACCGCCGCGAGGCGGCGGAGACGTCGACCAGCCGGGGCAGGACCAGACCGACCATGACACCCCTTCCTAGACGACGAGCTTGCGGCCGAAGGTGCGGCGGGCCAGCAGCCAGCCGCCCACCGCCCAGGCGGTCAGGTAGAGCAGGTGGCCGAGGACCGACCACTGGGGAGCGACGCCGAGGGTCGCCGCCCGGCTCAGGTCGACGGCGTGCCACAGCGGCGTCGCGTACGCGAGCCAGCGCAGCCCCAGCGGCAGCGACTCGACCGGGAAGAACACCCCGGCGAAGAGCGTCATCGGGATCACCGCGAACCGGAACAGCATCGCCAGCCAACTGTCCGTGTCGACCGCCGCCGCGTACGCGAACGTGGGTGCGGCGACCGCCAGGCCGAGCAGCGCCGCCACCGGCAGCGCCAGCACCGCCCACGGCGACCGGAGCGCCCCCAGCAGCCCGGTCACCAGGAGGAATGCCGCGATCGAGGTGAGCACCCGGAACAGCACGAACGCCAGGTGGCCGGCGAGGATGTCACCGACCCGCAGCGGCGCCGCGCTCTGCGCCGAGTAGAGCTTGACCCACTGGAAGTTGCTGAACACCGGCCAGGTCGACTCGCCGATCGCCACCTGCAACGCCGTCGAGGCGAGCAGGCCACCGACGATCCACTCCAGGTAGGAGACGCCGCCGACGCCCTGGTCGATGTACGCCCCGACGCCCACCCCGAACCCGAGCACGGTCAGCGCGGGCAGCAGGAACGACGAGAACACACCGGCCCGCCAGGTGCGCCGGTAACCCACCAGGTAGTGCGCGAGCACCGCCAGCGCCGGCACCCGCGGCAGGGCCGGCCGGGCCCGCTCCCGCGCCAGTTGTGTCATGCCACTCCGCTCCCCGTCCACCCGGCCTTCCTACCGCAGCGGTACGACAGGCCGCGGCCACCCTACGGCGACCGCGCCGTCCTGTCGCCCCGATTTGTCCGACCGGCCCGCCGGTGGCCGGCCGCAGCCGCCGACGGTAGGCGGGTTGCGCGTGATCGACTCGGGTTCCGTGAAGTCGGGCTGTCCGGGTGCGTCTGACACCCCGACTTCAGTGCAGCCGAGTCGGTCGGATCGCATAGCGCAGGTCGGGCAGGCGGACCGGATCCTGCTGACCGAGCGGGCTCAGCCGCACGGGCGACACGTCCGGGTCGGCGAAGAGCCGTACGCCGCTGCCGAGCAGCACCGGAACGACGTGGATCAGGAGGTCGTCGACCAGACCCGCCCGGACGCACTGCCGCGCCACGTCGGCCCCGATCAGCACCACGGCCCGGCCGGCGGCCGCCTGCCGGGCCTCGGCCACCACCTGCGCGGCAGCGCCCGACACGCACCGCACGTCCGGGTCGTCCACCTCGTCCGGCCGGTGGGTGAGCACCAGGATCGGGCCGCTCCAGGCGCCGCCGTACACCTTCTGGCCGAGGGCGCGCCCCACCTCGTAGCTGCGCCGGCCGACGAGCACCGCCCCCGCGCCCGCGACCACCTCGTCGGCCGCCGGGCCGTGCGTCCACGGCCCGGAGAGGAAGTCCATGCTGTCGCCGGGGCCGGCGATGAAGCCGTCCACCGACATCGTCACGTGCCACCGCACCAGCCCACCGTTCATCCGCTCTTCTCCTTCGGTGCAAACACCGTCGAAGGGTGGACGTCCGCCGGCGGCGGAAATCATCGATCGGCGGCGGACTGGTCGCGTTGACCGGCTCCGGATGCGGTATCCCGCAGTGTGTCGCCAGGCCGGGACACCCCGGGATGCCGCATCCGGTGCGGCCCCCGAGGTCTGCGCCCGACGCGGGCTTACCGAAGGGGTGGCTACGGCCGCTCGGGAGCGTGGGCGACGAACGTGCGCCAGGCCTCGGGGGCGAAGGCCAGCACCGGCCCGCCCGGGTCTTTGGAATCGCGTACGGCGACCAGGCCGGGGAGATTGTCGGCGACCTCCACGCAGGCGCCGCCGCTGCCGTTGCTGCGGGTGCTCTTGCGCCACCGGGCGCCGGTCAGGTCCATGTCTCCGCCACTTCCGCCATCAGGTCGAGGGACTGCTGTTGCGATAGTGCCTCACCACGGATGGACTCCCAAACCTCAACCATCTGCTGCACGTAACCGGCGCGGTCGACCACCTGCCCGTGGCGCTGCCCTTCCAGGTACACGAGGTCCTCGCCACCCGGCGAGGTAGTGATCACGAAGGGACCGTCGAGCCCAGCGTAGGCCCCGGCGGAGAGCGGCACGACCTGGATCCGGACCCGTGGCAGGGTGGAGCCCAGCTTCACCAGGTGCTGCACCTGCTCCCGCATCACCTCCGGCCCGCCGACGCGGCGGCGCAGCACGTACTCGTCGACGACCACGCTGAGCAGCGGCGGCCGGTCGCGGGTGAGGACGCCTTGCCGGTCCAGCCGGGCGGTCACCTGTTGCTCGATCTCGTCCACGGCGAACAGCCCGGCACCGGCCAGGATGGCGCGGGCGTAGCCCTCGGTCTGGAGCAGGCCCGGAACGTAGAGCGGCTCGAACCAACGCAGCGCTGATGCCTCCTGTTCGATGCCGGCCCAGTCGCGGAACCACGGCACGACGGTCTCCCGGCTGATCCGCCGCTGGATGCGTTCGAACCGCCCGTCCGCCCCGAACACCGCGTCGCACCGGCGGGCGAAGTCAAGGCTCGGCCGGCGCTCGCAGGTCTCCACCTTGGCCACCAGCGCGCCCGAGTAGCTCAGCGCCTCGGCGAGGGCGGTCTGGGACATGCCGCTGCTGGCCCGGGCCAGCCGCAACTCCTCGGCGAAGTGGTCCAACATGGACGAGCGCCCGGAGGGCCCGCGCTGATGCCGGGGTACCGCCCGCACGTCGCGGCGCGCCCGTCCTGGCGGTGCCGGGTGTGCGGCGCCGCCTGGCCGTGCTCACCGGCCCGGCTGGCGCTGCTCGGCGAGTACCGCGAGAACCGGACCGGGCTGCTGATCTACCTCGGCACGCTGATGGCCGAGGCCATGACCGACCTGGCCGACCTGAACGGCCCGACGGTGCCGGCGAACCTGCACGACCGTTTCCTGGCCTGGGCCCGCACGCGGTGATCAGTCAACCGGCCGGCGAATGCGCGCCCCACCGGGCCGACGGTCCCGCTCACGCAGGACCGGCTTGGACTGATCAACTCGACTTCCTTGATGTCGGGCCGTCGGGACGCGTCCGACCCCCCGACTTCAGTGCAGGCGAGTCGATCATCAGCCTGGACACGCTTAATCTACATAGGTAGGGTAACGGCATGGAGCCGCTCGGACGGGTCGGTGGCGCCACCGTCGACGTGCTGCGCGTCCTGCTCGACGGCGGGCGGCCACGCTGGGGCCTGGAGATCATCAAGGTGACCGGGCGTCCGTCCGGCAGCGTCTACCCACTGTTGGAGCGCCTGGAGCGGCACGGTTGGGTCACGTCCTCCTGGGAGGAGACGGATCGGCGCGGACCCCGACGACGCATGTACGAACTGACCGCCGACGGTGCCCGGGAAGCGCAACGGGTGTGCGCCCGGGCGGACGCGCGGGCCGCCCCGGTCCGGTCCATCCGGCCCCGGGAGGCCTGATGGATCGGCTGGTCGTCGCGCTCGCCCTGGTCCGCTGTGCCGCCGCGCTGCTGCCCGGCCCGCACCGCGCCCGCCACCTCGAACAGTGGCGGGCCGACGTGCAGGGAGCCGCCGAACTCGGCCTGTCACCCCTGCGCCTCGCGGTGGGGACCACCGTCGCCGCCGCACGGATCGCCGTCGTCTACCGGAAGGAATCACACGCCATGCAACCCATCGGCCCGCTCGCCCTCGCCCTGCGGCTCGTCGGCGGTCCGGGTGCCCGCCGGCACGCCGTGACCCTGGCCGCGCTGTTCGGTGTCGCCCTGCTGGCCGGCCTCGGACTGCTCCTCACCGGATGACTCCGGCGGCGACAGCACGACCGGCGTGCCCGCGCGCAGATCCGGGCCGGCACGTTGACGCTGTGCGGACCCAAGGCCGACCGCACGACGACGCCGCCAGCCGACCGCACGCCGGCGCCCCCGCCAGCCGGCGCCCCCGCCAGCCGGCCGCACGCCGACGCCGCGGTCAGCCGGCCGCACGACGACGCCGCGGTCAGCCGGCTGTGGTGGGGCGGACGGGGAGCAGGTTGCGCTCGGCGAATACCTTCTTGGCGACGAGAGTGGCGTTGACCGCCCGCGGCACGCCGCAGTAGACCACCGATTGCAGCAGCGCCTCGACGATCTCGGAGGGGGTCAGGCCGGCGTTGAGCGCGCCGTTGACGTGGACCTCGAGCTGGGCGTCGGCGGCACCGAGACCGGTGAGTATGCCGAGGGTCAGGAGTTCACGGTCACGGCGCGCCAGTTGAGGCCGGACGTAGAGGTCACCGTACGACCAGGCGACCGACCGGTAGCTCAGCTCGGGTGAGACGTCGGCAAGTGCGTCCAGCAGCCGCTGCGCGGCCCCGTTGGCAGCCTGCTGGAGCGCTGCGAGTCCACGCTCGTACTGTTCGTCGCTGTCCATGGTCGTGCCCTACCTGTGAGCGGTCGTCCATACGGCCCTGGGGCCCCGGCCGCCGGGTACCCGCCGTTGTGCAGGACAAACGACTCATCGCCCGGGTGAGGCTCCCCGACCTGCCGGAGGCCCGCGCCTTCCGGTCAGTCCACCAGGGTGCGGCCGGTGAGGTGCAGGAAGACGTCCTCCAGGCTGCTGCGGCGGACCAGCACGTTGACCGGGTGCAGGCCGAGCGCGGCCACCTCGGCCACGGCCGCGTCGCCGTCGGCGACGTAGAGCAGGATGCGGTCGGGCAGCACCTCGACCCGCTCCCCCAGCCCGTCGAGTTTGCCGGCGAACGCCTCCTGGGACTCGGCCGGAAAGCGCAGCTCGACGACCTCCCGGGTGGAGTGCCGCTCGATGAGCGCGCGGGGCGACCCCTCGGCGACGATCCGACCGCCGTCCATGACGACCAGGCGGTCGCAGAGCTGCTCGGCCTCGTCCATGTAGTGCGTGGTGAGCACCAGCGTGACGCCCTGCTGCTTGAGCCGGAACAGCCGCTCCCACACCAGGTGCCGGGCCTGCGGGTCGAGGCCGGTGGTCGGCTCGTCGAGCAGCACGATCTCCGGCTCGTTGACCAGCGCCCGGGCGATGGTGAGCCGCCGCTTCATGCCGCCGGAGAGCGGCTCGACCTTGCTGTCGGCCCGCTCGGCGAGCTGCACGAAGTCGAGCAGCTCGCCCGCGCGCGCCCGGGCCACCCGGCGCGGGATGCCGAAGTAGCGCGCGTAGGTGGTCAGATTTTCCCGGACGGTCAGCTCGGGATCGAGGTTGTCGAGCTGGGGGCAGACGCCGAGGCGGGCCCGGATGGCCGGCCCGTCGCGCACCGGATCCATGCCGAGGATGCGCAGCTCCCCGCCGCTGGGCGGCGAGATGCAGCCGATCATCCGCATGGTGGACGACTTGCCGGCGCCGTTGGGCCCGAGGAAGCCGAACGCCTCACCGGCGCGGACCTCCACGTCGATGCCGTCGACGGCGGTGAAGTCGCCGAACCGCTTCACCAGCCCCCGTGCCTGGATGAGAGTCACGTGCCGACCCTAGCGACCCGGTCCGACACTCCCCACCGAGTTACCGGCAAACCATGATCGGATACGCCACACCGACCCGACACGCCGAGCCACATGCCGCTCCCGCGTATTCGATCGTGCGTCCCGGCTCCGACGGTGAGGATGCCGTTGTCAGAAGCTGATCTGATACACGATGAAGCCTCGATTCAGTGCGACCTCGTCGTACAGTCGGCGCGCCGTGGCGTTGGACTGCCGACGAGGCGGCCATCGATCTTCGCGCCGAGGGCGTGCACTCTGGGGTCGTCGGCGAAGGCTGCCCAGGCGCGATCGATCTCCTCGGCGGTCAGGGAACCTCGTGAAGTCAAGATAGCCGCGGAAATGCTCTTCCCAGTGGATGCGGTCGCGCTGGTCGAGCTAGCCGACTGTGATCATGCCTGATCCTATGGGCTAGAGCCCGGGGGCGGCGCCCCGTCCGGTCAGGCGTCCCGGGGCGTCGTCGCGGCCCGGGCGGCGGCGACCAGGCGGTCGGTCTCGGCCAGCACCTCCGGGTCGTCGGCCGGGGTGCCGGGCTCGAAGCGGACCGTCCAGGTCAGACCGTCGACTCCGGGCACCCGGCGGGCGGCGATCCGGCCCGCTCCGCCGGGCACCGGGTGGGCCTCGGTGTACGCCACCGACTTGGTGACCCGGGCCCGTACCTGGTGCGGCAGGTCCCCGGGGTCGAGCAGCAGGTACGTCTCGGCGGGACAGTCGGCGACCACCAGGTAGCCGTCGCGTTCGGCGACGCGCTCGGCGGGGGTGACGGTCAGCTCCCGGCCGGACCAGACCGCCTTGAGGAGGTCGTGCCAACCCAGCAGCTCCGCGCGCCCCGGCAGCCAGAGCCCGAGGTTGGTGGCGACCAGCACGCCGTCGCCCTCGCCGTTGCCGGCGGCGGCCCAGGCCAGCACGCGCTCGTCGGGGCCGAGCGGCGGACGGTCGGCCGGCGGCAGCTTCGGCCGGCGACGGAACAGTGCCATCTAACGCCCTCCTGCGGAGAGTGCCACCTACAGCCCTCCCGCGGCCTGTTCGCGCAGCGCCCGGGCGTGCTGCTCCAGCGACAGCAGCTCGCCGAAGGCGGCGAAGTACTCGTCCTTGTTGCTGACCGGGTTGATCCGTTGGATCTTCGACTTCAGGTCCCGGATCCGGCCGGTGACCGAGCCCCACTGGAGGCGGGCCATGGTGACCGAGACGTAGCGCGGATCCGGCTCGCCGTCGATGCGCAGCGGCTCGACGGCCAGCTCGCCGACGAGCGCCTTGGCGGCGAGGTCGTCGCAGGCGTCCCGGACCGACTCGATCCACACCGCGCCGCCGGTGGCCGCCGCCGCACCGCCGGCCACGGCGACCGCCGCCCGGACCGCCACGTGCACGGGGTGCCGGTACTCCGGGGCCTCGACCGCGTCGAACATCGGCCCGGCGAGCACCGGCACCTGGAGGGCGAGCTTCAACGCCTCCCGCTCGACCATCGACCGCGGGCTGTCCACGCTCGGCTCGGCGGGGCCGGGACGCGGCGACGCGCCGTCGCCCCGTCCCGGCGGCGGGGCGTGTCCGGCCGCCAGCACGGCCCGCTGCACCGGCTCGATCTCCATGCCGAGGTCACCGGCGAGCTTGCGGACGTACTCCGGGCGCTTCTCCCGGTCCTTGATCTTGGCGACGAGCGGCGCCGCCCGGCGCATCGCCTCCACCCGGCCATCGACGGTGTCGAGGTCGTACCGGCTGATCACGTGGCGCAGCGCGAAGTCGACCAGCGGCTCGCGGCGCGCGACCAGGTCGCGGACCGCGAGGTCGCCCTTGGCCAGGCGCAGGTCGCACGGGTCCATGTTGTCGGGGCTGACGGCGATGAAGGTACGCCCGACGAAGCGCTGGTCGTCGTCGAACGCGCGCAGCGCCGCCTTCTGGCCGGCCGCGTCACCGTCGAACGTGAAGATGATCTCCCCGGCCACCGCGTCGGTGTCGAGCAGCAGCCGGCGCAGCACCCCGATGTGGTCGGCGCCGAACGCGGTGCCGCAGGTCGCCACGGCGGTCGGCACGCCGGCGAGGTGGCAGGCCATCACGTCGGTGTAGCCCTCGACCACGACCACCTTGCCCTGCTTGGCGATCTCCCGTTTGGCCTGGTCGATGCCGTAGAGGACGTGCGACTTCTTGTAGATCGGCGTCTCGGGGGTGTTCAGGTACTTCGGACCGTCGTCGTCGTCGAAGAGCTTGCGCGCGCCGAAACCGATGACGTCACCGGTCAAATCGCGGATCGGCCAGAGCAGCCGGCGACGGAAGCGGTCGATCAGGCTGCCGGAGCGCGCCGGCCGGGACAGCCCGGCGGTGACCAGTTCGTCGTGGGTGAAGCCGCGCTGGCGCAGGTGCTTGGTCAGCAGGTCCCACCCGTCGGGGGCGAAGCCACAGGCGTACCGCTCGGCGGCGGCCCGGTCGAAGCCGCGCCGGGCCAGGAACTCGCGGGCCGGGCGGGCGCCGGGCGTGGTGAGCTGGGCCTGGTAGAACTCGACGGCGGCGGCGTGGGCGGCGACCAGCCGCTGCTTCTGCCCCTGCTGCGGGCGCGCGCGCGGCGCCGAGTTGTCGCTCTCGACGTACCGCAGTTGGAGGCCGGCGCGCGCGGCGAGGCGCTCGACGGCTTCGACGAAGCTGAGGTGCTCGGCGTCCATCAGGAACTTGATGGCGTCGCCGCCGGCACCGCAGCCGAAGCAGTACCAGACGTTGCGGGCGGGCGAGACGTTGAACGACGGGCTCTTCTCGTCGTGGAAGGGGCAGAGCCCCTTCAGGTTGCCGCCGCCGGCGGACCGGAGGGTGACCGTCTCGGAGATGACGTCGGCGATCGAGGTGCGCTCGCGGACCAGCGCGATGTCCTCGTCCCGGATCCGCCCCGCCATTGGCCGCCACCTCCTCGCCGTACATCCTGCCCTGCCCCACCGACGATCCGTCGCCGGGGGACACCGCGTGTGGCGACCACCGCTGTGGTCCGCCACGGTCGGCGTCCCGCCGGCGCCGGGCGGTGGGCGCGGTCGGCGTCACGCCGGCGCCCGGCGGCGGGCGCGGTCAGCGCGGCCGGCGGCGGAGGTAGCGCCGGACCGGCGGCGGGTCCTCCTCCTCGTACGACCGGGCGGCCCGGATCGCCGCAGCCAGCCCGTACCGCCTGCTGGGGGCCGCCGGGCGGACCGCCGGGTCCTGGGACATCTCCTTGACCAGCGACACGGCGAGGCCGAGCATCACCACCACGAACGGCAGGGCAACCATGATCGTCGCCTGTTGCAGGGCGCTCAGGCCACCGACCAGCAGCAGCACCGCCGCGGTCGCGCCGATCAGCACTCCCCAGGTGACCACGAGGACCCGGTGCGGGCGCAACGCTCCCCGGGAGGTGAGCGACCCGAGCACCAGCGAGGCCGAGTCCGCGCTGGTGACGAAGTACAGCGCCACCAGCACCATGGCCAGCACGCTGGTCAGCGCCGCCAGCGGCAGCGCGTCGAGCAACCCGAACAGCGCCTGCTCGGTGCCGGCGGCGGCGTCGGCGACCAGGTCACGGGTGCCGGTGGCCTGCACCCGCAGCGCACTGCCGCCCAGCACCGCGAACCAGATCGCGCTCGCCCCGCTCGGCACCAGCAGCACGCCGACCAGGAACTGCCGCACCGTACGCCCACGGGAGATCCGGGCGATGAAGGTGCCGACGAACGGGGCCCACGAGATCCACCACGCCCAGTAGAAGATCGTCCAGGAGCCCAGCCAGGACGGGTCGGAGAAGGCACCCGTCCGGGTCGACATGAAGATCAGGTTGTCGAGGTAGTCCCCGATCGAGGCGGGCAGCACCTCCAGGGTGTAGATCGTCGGGCCGACCACGAACACGAACAGCATCAGCGCCACCGCCAGCACCACGTTGGTGGTGGACAGCCACTTGATGCCCCGGTGCAGCCCGGAGAAGGCCGAGATGACGAAGGCCAGCGTCAGCGAGCCGATCACCACCAGCTCCACCGTGGTGGTGTCGGGCACCCCGGCGACCAGGTCCAGGCCGGCGGCCACCTGGAGAGCGCCGAGGCCGAGGCTGGTCGCGGAGCCGAAGACCGTGGCGAAGACGGCCAGCAGGTCGATGATCCGGCCCGCCGTGCCGTCCGCGTGCGCGCCGAGCACCGGCCGGAACGCCGCCGAGATCCGGTTCTCCCGGCCCTTCCGGAACGTCGAGTACGCCAGGGCGAGCGCCACCACCGCGTAGATCGCCCACGGGTGCAACGTCCAGTGGAACAGGGTGAACTGCATGGCGGCGGAGGCGGCGGCACCGGTCTCCGGTTCGACACCGGTGGCCGGCGGCGGGGTCGCGTAGTGCTGGATCGGCTCGGCGACCGCGAAGAAGACCAGCCCGATGCCCATGCCGGCGCTGAACATCATGGCGACCCAGGCCAGCGTGCTGAATTCGGGCTGGTCCGAGTCGCCGCCCAGCCGGATCGCGCCGAACCGGGACAGCGCCAGCACCACGGCGAGCACCAGGAAGGCGTCCGCCGCGACGACGAAGAACCAGCCGAACGTGTCGATGACCCAGGCCAGCCCGGACGCGCCGACGCCGGCCAGCGACTCCCTGGCCAGTACGCCCCAGGCCACGACCGCCAGGACACCACCGACGCCGAGAGCCAGCACCAGGCGGTCCGGGCTCCCGGTGACGGGCCGTTGCCCCACCTGCTCGCCCATGGTCACCCCCTGCCCATACTGCGGGTCGGGCGAGCGACGCGCGGTCGATATCGACCGACGGCCGCGCCTCCCCCGGGTTCCTAACGAGGGCGGGCCGGGCGACGCGGCGTCAGGCGGCGAGGGCGGCCGACTCCTCGATCTCGACCTGGCGGTTCCAGTCCGGCTTGCTGGCCCGCCAGCCCTCGTCGTCCAGGCCGCGACGCCAGTAGCCGGAGATGGACAGCCACTCGCGGGGGATGCCGCGCTCGACGCGCAGCAGCCGGCGCAGCTCCTTGACGAAGGTCGCCTCACCGTGCACGAAGGCGTGCACGTCGCCGGGCGGGAAGTCCAGCGCGCGGACCGCCGCGACGAGCGCCTCCCCGACCGGCCGGTCGCCGCGGTGCAGCCAGGTCAGCTCGACCGCGCCAGGGCTGGGCAGGGGCTGCTCCTCGGCCGGGCCGCCGGTCTCGACGAGGACGGTGGCCGGCGCGCCGGCGGGCAGCCGTTCCAGCGCGGCGGCGATGGCGGGCAGCGCGCTCTCGTCACCGACCAGCAAGTGCCAGTCGGCCTCCGGGCTGGGGGCGTACGCGCCGCCGGGGCCGACGAATTGCACGGGGTCGCCGGGGCGTAGCGCGGCCGCCCACGGGCCGGCGAGCCCCTCGTCGCCGTGGTGCACGACGTCGACGGTCAGCTCGTTGGTGACCGGGTCGAAGGCCCGCACGGTGTACGCGCGCAGCCGGGGCCACTGCGCGGGTGGCAGGTCCCGACGGATCGCCGCGAGGTCCATCGGCTCGGGGTAGGCGACCCCGGGTACCGGGAAGAGGATCTTGATGTAGTGGTCGGTGAACTCGCCCACCGGCAGGCCGGCCAGTTCGTCGCCGCCGAGCACCAGCCGGACCAGGTGCGGGGTCGGCCGCCCGGTGCGGACGACCCGGGCGGACGTGACCTTCTTCGGGCGCTCCGTCATGCGGGTTAGGCTAACCTAAGTTGCGCGGGCCGCCCACCGCGGGTCGCCCGTCCGCCGCCTCGCCGGCCAGCCGGGCGTGCCAGGCCACGGCCGCCGGGTCGGTCAGCGAGGCGACCTGGTCGATCACCACGCGCAACCGGGCCGCGTCGTCGGGGGCCGCCCGCCACAGCGGCGCGAAGACCACGTCCAGCGCGTCCGGAGCCCGGTCGGTCAGGATCTCCACCAGGTCGGTGAGGATCCGCCGCTGCCGCTCGTAGCGGCCCCGGGAGCCGGGGCGGCGCATCACGTACCGCAATGCGATGCCCTTGAGCAGTGCGCACCGCGCCCGGATCCCGCGGGGGACGACCAGGTCGGCGGCGTAGCGGCGGTGCGGACCGGAACCGAAGTGCGCCTGCGTCGCGGCCACCGCCGCGGAGACGAAGCCGCCGGTCAGCACGCTGGTGGTGGCCTTCAGCGCGGCCTGCGCCCGGTGACTGCCGTCGTAGTGGGCCAGCGGCGCGAGCACCGGGTCGGCGAGCAGGTCGACCAGCACCTCCGCCAGGTCGGCCGGGGACTCGCCGGAGTACGTGGCCGCCACGTCGGCGCAGAGCGCGGCCCGCTCGTCCGCGTCGGCCAGCAACGGGCGCAGCGTCACGTACCCGCCGTGGATGCCGTCCTCGACGTCGTGCACCGAGTACGCGACGTCGTCGGCCCAGTCCATCACCTGCGCCTCCAGGCAGCGGCGCGCGTCCGGGACGCCGGCCCGCAGCCAGTCGAAGACCGGCCGGTCGTCGGCGTACACGCCGAACTTGCGCTCGCCCGGACGCCGGGTCCACGGGTACTTGCTCACCGCGTCGAGGGAGGCCCGGGTGAGATTCAGCCCGGCGGAGGCGCCGTCCGGACCGATGACCTTCGCTTCCAGGCGGGTGAGGACGCGTAGCGTCTGCGCGTTGCCCTCGAAGCCGCCGCACGGTGCGGCCAGGCCGTCCAACGCGTCCTCACCGTTGTGCCCGAACGGCGGGTGCCCCAGGTCGTGCGCCAACCCGGCGGCGTCCACCACGTCCGGGTCGCAGCCGAGCCGCGCCCCCATCTCCCGGGCGATCTGGGCGACCTCCAGCGAGTGCGTCAACCGGGTCCGCAGGAAGTCGTCGGTGCCGGCCATGTGCACCTGCGTCTTGGCGGCGAGCCGCCGGAACGCCGCCGAGTGCAGCACCCGGGCGCGGTCCCGCTCGTACGCCGTGCGGCCGTACCCGGTGTCCTTCGGCGGCTCGTCGACCCACCGCCGCTCGTCCGGATCGGGGCCGGTCACCCCCCACGCTGCCGCAGGACGCAGAACTCGTTGCCCTCCGGGTCGGCCAGCACCGTCCACCCCACGTCGCCCTGGCCGACGTCGACGTGCCGGGCGCCCATGTCCACCAGCCGCTCGACCTCCGCCTCCTGGTCGTCCGGACGCAGGTCGACGTGGAGCCGGTTCTTGCCCTCCTTGCCCCCCGTCACCGCGACGAACACGATGCCGGGGAACCGGTCGGGCGCCTGCCGGATCTCCACCTCGTCCGGCTTCTCCGTGACCACCTGGTAGCGCAGCGCCTCGGCCCACCAACGGGCCAGTCGGGACGGGTCACGCGCATCGACGGTGAGGCTCTCCCAGGCGCTGCTCATCCCGACAGGTTACGCCGGAGGGCATCGACCGGCGCGCCGGGCGACCGGCGTCGGCCGGCGTCGCAACCCCCGTTCAGTCGGGAGTTGCCGACCGATCGCCGAGGGTTACGGGATCGCGGGCGACGGCGGGCGGCCGGTAACGTTCCCGACGCGGAACGTCACCAACCAGCCAATCCGACGACGGGGGAGACTCTCGTGGACGTGGACACGATGGTGGGTACCGAACTGCTCCGGTTGCGGCGCCGCCGGCCGGAGGTGGCCGGCGCCGTGCTCGCGGGGACCGACGGACTGGTCATCGGCAGCGACCTTCCCGGGACGGAGGCCACCTACCTGGCGGCGCTCGCGGCGGCCGGCTTCGGAGTGGCCAGCCGGGTGGCGACCACGGTGCGGCGTGGCGCGTTCCAGGAGGCGCTGGTCCGCACGGCGGGCGGCACCGTCGTGACGTACCCGGCCGGGCGCGACGCGCTGCTCACGCTCATCGCCGACACCACCGACGACCTGGAGGGGCTGCACGCCGAGGCCCGAAAGGTGGCGCACCGGGCCGGTTCGGCGCTGGACGCACGGCCCCGCGCGGCGACGCCCGACGCGCACGCCCCACTCGCGCACCGTCCGGCGAGGACGACGCTGCCGCGCCGCACGACGCACCACACCTGGAGCCGACCGCCGATCCGCTGACGCGCCGATGGCGGGCCCGCGCCGGGCCCGCCATCGCGTCGTACGTCCGTCAGCGGCTGTCGGAGCCGGTGGTCTCCACCGCCGCGCGACCCGCCTCCAGTCGGGCGACCGGCACCCGGAACGGCGAGCAGGAGACGTAGTCGAGCCCCACCTCGTGGAAGAAGTGCACCGACTCGGGGTCGCCGCCGTGCTCGCCGCAGACGCCGAGCTTCAACCCGGGCCGCGCCGCACGCCCCTCCTCGGCGGCGATGCGCACCAGCCGGCCCACGCCCTCACGGTCGATCGACTCGAACGGCGAGATGCCGAAGATGCCCAGCTCCAGGTACCGCCAGAAGAACGCGCCCTCGACGTCGTCCCGGGAGAAGCCCCAGGCCATCTGGGTCAGGTCGTTGGTGCCGAACGAGAAGAACTGCGCCGCCTCGGCGATCTGGCCGGCGGTCAGCGCCGCCCGGGGCACCTCGATCATCGTGCCGATCAGCACCTCGACGCCGCTGTCCCCGACCACCTCGGCGATGATCTTCTCAGCCTCGGCGCGTACCGTCTCCAGCTCCTGCACCGCGCCGACCAGCGGGACCATGATCTCCGGCTTGGCCACCGCGCCGGCGCGGGTGACGGTGACCGCGGCCTCCGCGATCGCCCGGACCTGCATGGCGAAGAGACCGGGGATGACCAGGCCGAGGCGGACGCCGCGCAGGCCCAGCATCGGGTTCTCCTCGTGCATCCGCCGCACGGCCGCGAGCAGCGCCTCCTCCTTCGCCACGTCCTCGCCCCGCTCCTGGGCAACGGCGACGTTCACCGCGAGCTGCTCCAGCGGCGGCAGGAACTCGTGCAGCGGCGGGTCGATCAGCCGGACGGTGACCGGCAGGCCGTCCATCTCGCGGAAGATCTCCTCGAAGTCGGCCCGCTGCAACGGCAGCAGCGCGGCGAGCGCGGAGTCCCGCTCGTCGTCGGTGCGGGCCAGGATCAGCTTCTCGACCAGCTCCCGCCGCTCGCCGAGGAACATGTGCTCGGTGCGGCACAGCCCGATGCCCTCGGCGCCGAAGCGCCGCGCCCGCGCGGCGTCCGCTCCGGTGTCGGCGTTCGTGCGTACCAGCAGCCGCCGCCGGGCGTCCGCGTGCGTCATGATCCGGTGTACGGCCTTGACCAGCGCGTCGTCGGTCTGCTCCGGGTCCAGCTCGCCCTCGAAGTACTGCACCACCTCGGACGGCATGACCGGCACCTCGCCGAGGTACACCTTGCCGGTGGTGCCGTCGATGGAGACGACGTCGCCCTCGCGGACGGTCTGCCCGGCGACGGTGAACGTCCGCCCCGGGATGTCGATGTCCAGCTCGTCGGCGCCGGAGACGCAGGTCTTGCCCATGCCGCGGGCGACCACCGCGGCGTGGCTGGTCTTGCCGCCCCGGGAGGTGAGGATGCCCTGCGCGGCGATCATGCCGTTGAGGTCGTCGGGGTTGGTCTCCCGGCGGACCAGGATCACCTGCGCGCCCTCGCCGGCCAGCTCCACCGCCCGGGCGGAGGTGAAGACGACCTTGCCGACGGCGGCGCCCGGGGAGGCGCCGATGCCCTTGGCGACCGGCTGGAACTCGTGGTCGAGCTTGAAGCGCGGGAACATCAGCTGCGCGAGCTGGGCGCCGTTGACCCGGTGCAGCGCCTCGTCGAGGTCGATGAGGCCCTCGTCGACGAGTTGCCCGGCGATGACGAACGCCGCCGCGGCGGTGCGCTTGCCGACCCGGGTCTGGAGCATCCACAGCTTGCCGCGCTCGATGGTGAACTCGATGTCGCAGAGGTCCTTGTAGTGCCCCTCGAGGCGGGCCATGTAGTCGAGCAGCTCGTCGTACGACTTCTTGTCGATCCGCTCCAGCTCCTGCAGCGGCACGGTGTTGCGGATGCCGGCCACCACGTCCTCGCCCTGCGCGTTCGCGAGGTAGTCGCCGTAGATGCCCTGCGCGCCGCTGGCGGGGTCGCGGGTGAAGGCGACACCGGTGCCGGAGTCCGATCCGAGGTTCCCGAAGACCATCGCGACCACGTTGACGGCGGTGCCGAGGTCGGCGGGGATGCGCTCCTGGCGGCGGTAGATCACCGCCCGCTCCGCGTTCCACGACGCGAAGACCGCCTTGATCGCGAGGTCGAGCTGCTCGCGCGGGTCCTGGGGGAACTCCCGGCCGGTGTGCTTGCTGAAGATCTTCTTGTACGCGTCGACCAGGCCGCGCAGGTCGCCGGCGTCCAGGTCGAGGTCGTTGGTGGTGCCCTTGGCGCGCTTGGCGTCGTCGAGTGCGTGCTCGAACTCCTCGCCCGGCACGTCGCAGACGGTCTTGCCGAACATCTGGACCAGGCGGCGGTACGAGTCCCACGCGAAGCGGTCGTTGCCGCCGGCCTGCGCGGAGAGGCCGACGACGCTGCGGTCGTTGAGGCCGACGTTGAGGACGGTCTCCATCATGCCGGGCATCGAGAACTTGGCGCCGGAGCGCACCGAGACCAGCAGCGGGTCCTCCGGGTCGCCGAGCTTCCGGCCCATCGCCGCCTCCAGCGCCCCGACGCGGGCGCTGATCTGGTCGGCCAACCCGGCGGGCTGCTCACCGGTGGCGAGGTACGCCTTGCACGCCTCGGTGGTGATCGTGAAGCCCGGCGGTACGGGCAGGCCGAGGTTGGTCATCTCGGCCAGGTTGGCGCCCTTGCCCCCGAGCAGGTCCTTCTGATCCTTGTTGCCCTCGGCGAAATCGTAGACGTACTTGTGATCGACCGTCTCTTGCGCTGCCACCAGAGCCTCCCACGCGCGCCGGAATTGACACTTAACGAAGGTTCAGCTGCCACATACCCCGGAGCCGACCACCGGTAATCCCGGGGTACATGCCGATCGGTGGGCGAAGGTTAAGCGAACATCGAGTGGCCTGGGACCGTTCGGTGACAATAGGCACAGCTATCACGACCATCCGCGTTCGTGGCGTTTTTTGGGAACGCTTCCATGCGCAGGATCACGCAATCGCCGGCCCCCTCGTACTCTTGACGTCACCGCATCCCGGTGAAGGTCACCTTTGCCATAACAGCCGCGAATACACCCCTCGGAGCCGTCGTCGTGTCATCCGCCCCCACCGCCGCCCCGGACCCGCTGGACGCCGGGACCGCGCCGCGGCGCGCCGACGAGCCCACCCGCCACGCCGACCCCGCGCCGCCCGTCCTGGCCGACCGGGCGCCGGCGGCGCCGGAGCTGGCCCGGGCGGCCGCCCGCACGGCCGGGGACCTGCTGGCCCCGCCGTCGCCGGTCCGGCTCGGCGACGTCGTTCCGGCCCCCGAGCAGGTCACGCCCGACCCGGCGGCGGACTTCGTCCTCCTCCCCGAGGCGGCGGTCCGGGTCAGCACCGACCCCGCCGCGCTGGCCGTCGGAGAGCAACTGGCCGCGCTGCTGCGCCCCGCCACCGGGTACCCGCTGCCGGTCACCGACGCGGCCCGCCCGGAGCCGGCCGGCGGCATCGCGCTGGCGCTCGACGACGACCCGGCTCTCGGCCCCGAGGGGTACCGTCTGGACGTGACACCGGCCGGGGTACGCATCTGCGCCGCCACCCCGGCCGGGCTGCTGCACGGCGTACAGACCCTCCGGCAGCTCCTCCCGGCGGCCATCGAGAACCCGACCCCGGTGGCGGAGCGCTGGGTGGTGCCCGGCGGGTCGATCACCGACCGGCCCCGGTTCGCGTACCGGGGCGCGATGCTCGACGTCGCCCGGCACTTCTTCGGCGTGGACGACGTGCTGCGGGTGATCGACCACCTGGCCCGGTACAAGCTCAACCACCTGCACCTGCACCTCACCGACGACCAGGGCTGGCGGATCGCCGTCGACTCCTGGCCCCGACTGGCGACGGTCGGCGGGGCGACGGCGGTCGGCGACGCCCCCGGCGGGTCGTACACGACGGCCGACTACCGGCGCATCGTCGCGTACGCGGCCGAACGGCACATCAGCGTCGTCCCGGAGATCGACCTGCCAGGGCACACCAACTCCGCGCTGACCGCGTACCCGGAGCTCGCACCGGACGGGGTCGCGCCGCCGCCGTACACCGGCACCGAGGTCGGCTTCAGCTACGTCGACCCGGCCAACGAGCGGACGTACGACTTCGTCACCGACGTGCTCGGCGAGGTCGCCGCCCGCACCCCCGGCCCGTTCCTGCACGTGGGCGGGGACGAGGCCTTCAAGGTCAAGGGGACGGCGTACACCGGATTCGTCGAGCGGGTGCAGCGCATCGTGGCGGACCTCGGCAAGACCGTGGTGGGCTGGCACCAGCTCGCCCCGGCGGCGCACACCGACGGGCGGGTCCTCCAGTGGTGGGGCACCGACGGCGCGGACCCGGTGACCGCCGACGCCGTACGCCGCGGCGCCCGGCTGATCCTCTCCCCCGGTAACCACGCTTACCTGGACATGAAGTACGCCCCGGACACCCCGATCGGGCACGACTGGGCGGGCCTGATCGACGTGCGTCGGGCGTACGACTGGGATCCGGGGACACACGTGGCCGGCGTGCCGGCGGAGGCGGTCCTCGGCGTCGAGGCCCCGCTCTGGACCGAGTCGGTCACCTCGCTGGCGGAGATCGAGTTCATGCTCCTGCCCCGGCTGCCCGCCGTGGCCGAGCTGGGCTGGTCGCCGCGCGCCACGCACGACTGGACGGCGTTCCGCGAGCGGCTGGCCGGGCACGGCCGGCGATGGGCGGCGGCCGGCATCACCTACCACCGGGCACCGGAGATCCCGTGGCCCACGGACGAACCGGTCACCGCACACATCCCGACCCAACCGGGCACCCGCACCACAACCGCCTGACCTCCGCCCCGGCGCCTCCGACGCTCCGGCGTAGATCTGGAAGATTTCGGTCCCTCCGGCCATTCTTTCCCAAGATCCCACCGGCAGCGTCCGTCGTGTCCGACTGACCGGTTTCGGCCCTGGGGTCCCGTGGCCGGGGCCACCCGGCAGACGGAATCGGTGGGCCGCCCGGGCCGTTGTACATACCGTGACCAGGGCCGCCGCGCCCCACCGGTCCGCACCGCCCGGCCCCACCGGCCGGAATGGCCCGCGACCCCGGACGGTTACATCTCCGGACGCCCGAGCGGCATCCCCCAGCCGGGCGTGCGGCCCGAGTGTGACACCGGGCTCCGTGAGCGACGCCGGCGACGTGCATCCCCTTGCCCGCCGCGCGTCACCCCCGAGCGAAAGGCTTCGATCATCATGCGTACCGATTTCCTGCGTACCCGCAAGGCCGCCCTGGCCGCCGCCGGTCTCGCGGTGACCGGTGGCGTGATCACCGGTGTGATCCCCACCGCGTACGCCGACGACAAGCCGGCCGCCACCCAGGCCGAGCGCACCGGCGACTTGATGGGCGAGCTCAAGGGCGACCGCGAGCTGGCCGTCGACTACCAGGCTCAGCCGAACTTTTACTACTGCGGCCCGGCCGCCACCCGGAACGCCCTGTCCGTGCAGGGCAAGGCCGTAGACGTGGACGCCATGGCCGAGCGGATGGGCACCACCGAGGCCGGCACCGACTCCATCCACGACATCACCCCGGTGCTGAACGACGAGACCGGTGACGACGTCTACCGCAGCGTCGAGATCTCCGAGGGCCGGGCCGACGTGAAGCAGACCAACAAGCTGCGCAAGGACGTCAAGCGCACCGTCGACGAGGGCCGCGCCGTGGTGGCGAACATCGCCGGCACCGCGACCGACACCGAGGGCGGGGTGCACTCCTTCGAGGGCGGCCACTACATCAGCGTGGTGGGCTACCGCGACGGCGCCAAGCAGGTGAAGATCGCCGACTCGGCCAACCCGGACACCGCCTCGTACTGGATGACCACCGAGGCCCTGGCCGACTGGATCGCCACCCGCGGCTACAGCACCTCCTGACCCACCGGCGTCACGACAGGGCCGGCCCCCACCGGGGGCCGGCCCTTCGTCGTCTCGCCCCCTTCGCGAGGCAGCCGACATTTTCGGGGAAGTTGCTGCCTCGGCGCGGAGCGAGGGGACAACTTACCCGAAGTTGCCGCCGCCAAGCGCCGTCCGAGGCGGACAAGCCGGAGTCAGCCGCCGGAGTCGTCCAGTTCGGCGCCCTCGGGGACGGTGTCGTCGTCGCGGCTGGCCAGCCAGCCGTCCGGCAGGAAGACCTTGCCCGGAGAGTTGGTGCGCCCGCGCGGCTGGCCGAGCGTCTCCACCGGGAACGGCACGGCCGGGTCGAGCTTGCCGAGCAGGTCGTCGAGCTGGGCCAGGCTCTCGATCATGGCGAGCGACCGGCGCAGCTCGCTGCCGACCGGGAACCCCTTCAGGTACCAGGCGACGTGCTTGCGGAAGTCCGTGCAGCCGTCCCGCTCGCCCCGGGCGGCGTCGCGGGCGCCGGCGGTGAACTGCTCGACCAGCAACTCCGCGTGCCGCCGCATCGTCGCCGCGACCTCGCCCAGCATCGGCAGCCGGCGCTCGGGCGACCCGTTGAACGCGGCCTCCAGGTCGGCGAAGAGCCACGGGCGGCCGAGGCAGCCCCGGCCCACGACCACCCCGTCGACGCCGGTGTGGGCCACCATCCGCAGCGCGTCGTCGGCCTCCCAGATGTCACCGTTGCCGAGCACCGGCACGTCGAGAGCCGCCTTGAGCGTGGCGATCGCGTCCCAGTCGGCGGTGCCCGAATAGCGCTGCGCCGCCGTACGCCCGTGCAGGGCCACCGCCGCGACGCCCGCGTCCTGGGCGGCGAGGCCGGCCTCGACGTACGTCAGATGGTCGTCGTCGATGCCCTTGCGCATCTTGACCGTGACCGGCACCCCCGCGGGCGACGCGGCGTCCACCGCGGCCTTGACGAGGCGGGCGAAGAGCCGGCGGCGCCACGGCAGCGCTGAGCCGCCACCCTTGCGGGTGACCTTGGGGACCGGGCAGCCGAAGTTGAGGTCGATGTGGTCGGCGAGGTCCTTCTCGACGACGATCCGCACGGCGGCGGCGGTGATCTCCGGGTCGGTGCCGTAGAGCTGGAGGCTGCGGGGCGACTCGTCCTCCCCGAAGGCGATCATGCGCAGCGTCTTCGGGTTGCGCTCGACCAGCGCCACCGTGGTGATCATCTCGCAGACGTAGATGCCGCCACCCTGCTCCCGGCAGAGCTGGCGGAACCCGACGTTGGTGATGCCGGCCATCGGCGCGAGCACAACCGGCGGCCACACCTCGTGCCGCCCGATCGTCAGCGGGCGCAGCACAGGAGCCGTCATCGTGGTCACCGCCCAAGTGTAAGGAAGGGCCCCTTCTTAACGTCTCCGGTAGAGCAGGGGCCCATTCTTAACACGGCGCATATCACAAGCGGCCGCCAGCCGGGAGTTGTCCACAGGAGCGTCGGCTGTCCACAGATCCGGCCGCGCGGGCAGAAAGCGGACGAGCGACAACCGCATCCTGCGATGCATGCCTGAACACCCGCCCGAACTCGTGGACGTGGCCGAGCGCCAGCAGCAGATCGTCAGGCGCTCAGCTCCTGGCCGCCGGGTTCGACGACATGTACCTGTACCGGCAGACCCGGCGCGGCCTGTGGCAGCGGGTGCTGCCGGCGACGTACGCGCTGGTCACCGGCACCCTCACCGAGCGGGTGAGCGTAAGAAGGGGCCCCTTCTTACGCCAGGCGTTAAGAAGGGGCCCTTCCTTTCCGGCTCAGCAGCCGGGGAGGTGGTCGATGAGGTAGTGCTCGATCTGGTCCAAGGGGACGCGCTCCTGGGCCATGGTGTCCCGGTTCCGCACGGTCACGGCGTTGTCGTCGAGCGTGTCGAAGTCCACCGTCACGCAGAACGGGGTGCCGATCTCGTCCTGGCGGCGGTACCGGCGGCCGATGGCCTGCGAGTCGTCGAACTCCACCACCCAGCGCTTACGCAGGTCGGCAGCGAGCTGCCGAGCCTTGGGCGACAGCGCCTCGTTGCGGGACAGCGGCAGGACGGCGACCTTGACCGGGGCCAGGCGCGGGTCGAAGCGCATCACCGTGCGCTTGTCCACGCCGCCCTTGGTGTTGGGCGCCTCGTCCTCGTCGTACGCCTCCAGCAGGAACGCCAGCACCGCGCGGGTGAGGCCGGCGGCCGGCTCGATGACGTACGGGATCCAGCGCTCCTGCTTGGTCTGGTCGAAGTAGGACAGGTCGACGCCGGAGTGCTTGCTGTGCGTGGACAGGTCGAAGTCGGTGCGGTTGGCGATGCCCTCCAGCTCGGCGAACTCGGTGCCGCCGAACTGGAACCGGTACTCGATGTCGACCGTGCGCTTCGAGTAGTGGGAGAGCTTCTCCTTCGGGTGCTCGTAGAAGCGCAGGTTGGTCTCGGACAGGCCGAGGTCGATGTACCAGTTCCAGCGCTCCCGCAGCCAGTACTCGTGCCACCCCTCGTCGGTGCCCGGCTCGACGAAGAACTCCATCTCCATCTGCTCGAACTCGCGGGTACGGAAGATGAAGTTGCCCGGCGTGATCTCGTTGCGGAACGACTTACCGGTCTGGGCGATGCCGAACGGCGGCTTCTTGCGGGCCACCGTCTCGACGTTTTTGTAGTTGACGAAGATGCCCTGCGCGGTCTCCGGACGCAGGTAGTGCAGGCCCTCGTCGCTCTCCACCGGGCCCAGGAACGTCTTCATCAGGCCGTTGAACATCTTCGGCTCGGTGAAGGTGCCCTTGTTGCCGCAGTTGGGGCAGTTCAGTTCGGCCAGCGACGCCGGCGGGTTGCCGTGCTTCGCCTCGTACGCCTCCTCGAGGTGGTCCGCACGGAACCGCTTGTGGCAGAACTGGCACTCGGTCAGCGGGTCGACGAAGGCGTCCAGGTGGCCGGAGGCGGCCCAGACGTCCCGGGCCAGGATGACCGCGGAGTCGAGGCCCACGACGTCGTCCCGCTGCTGGACCATGGTCTTCCACCACTGCCGTCGGACGTTCTCCTTCAGCTCCACGCCGAGCGGACCGTAGTCCCACGCCGAGCGGGTGCCCCCGTAGATCTCACTGGAGGGGAAGACGAAGCCCCGGCGCTTGGCGAGGCTGACAACGGCGTCGATACGGTCGGCTGGCATGTTTCCTCCTACGCCGGCTGGCGGTCGGCGGGGACAGGGTGGGATGTGACGGGCAGTTCGGGACAACGGTACGACCAGGGACGTCCCGAGCCCAGGAGAATACCGGGGGCGGGTCAGTTGACCCCGCACACCTCCAGCTCGCCGGTCTGCCGGTCCTGTTCGAGGTTCACCTGCTGGCGGTCGCGGTCGCCGCCGGTGTAGGTCACGTCGACGGGCACGGTCAGCGTGTTCGGGTCGACGTCGCCGACGCGGAAGGACGCGACCTGCGGCTCGTCGGACACGCGCCGCTCGAACTCCCGGCGCGACTCCCGCCGCTGCGCCGCGTCGCACAGCTGGTCGTAGGCGGCGCCGTACCGGCGTTCCGCCAGGGCCCGGTAGTAGTCGGCGGAGACCGCCCGCCCCTGCTCGTCGATCGCCTGCACTCCGGTCACGGCGAGCCCGATCACCGCCGCGCCCCCGCCGCCGCAGCACAGCAGCAGGGCGAGCGCGCCGGCGCCGAGCCCCAGCCAGAGCCGGGTGTTGCGGCCCTCGGTGGGCGGTGCGGCGAACGGCGGCGCGACACCGGGGCCGGCCGGCGGGGTGGGGACCCCCGGGTGCGCCGGCGGGCCGGGCACGGCCGGCGGGTGCGCGCCGCCCTCCTGGCCGGGCACCGAAGGGTACGGCGAGGAGGCAGCCGGTCCGGGAGCGGTCATGAGATCAATGTAGTGGTTTCCGGCTCACCGGTAAGGACCGGCGGACCTATCGCTCGCCGCCACGACCACCTCACCGCCGGGCGCGGCGGTGGCGAGCGCCTCGTACGCGGACGGCTCGTCCACCGATTCGGCGAGCAGCGGGATCGCGGTGACCTTGACGTCGAAGTCGCCGAGCGCACGCCGGTAGGTGCCGACCGACTCCCACTCCGTCAGCAGGCACCAGTGCCGCGGGTCGTCCAGGGCGCGTACCAACTGGCCGCGCAGGTACCCGGGCCGGGCGGCGAGCGCGGCGAGCGCGGCGTGCGCCCGGGCGGTGAAGTCGTCGGCGACATCGACCTCGACCACGAACCGGTTGGTCACCAGCACCGGGTTCCTCCTCGTAGAGTCTGTGGGATGCAGCGTACGCAGAGCGGGTTGCCGGCCCGGTTGGCCCGGGCGAACCCGACGACGGTGTTCCTGGTCACCCTGGTTCTGGTGCTGGTCGCGTTCTTCACCCCGGGCGTGGTCGGCGGGCTGCTCACGCTGGCGCTCGCGGCGGGCGTCGCCGCGCTGCTGGTCACCACCTGGGCGGTGCAGACGCCGCCGACCCGGGTGATCCGGCTGCTGGTGCTGACGCTGCTGGTGACGGCGGGCCTGGTGAAGCTGCTCTGAACATGCACTCATGCGTTTTTGACAATCATTATCGTTGTCGCGGACAGTTGACGTCATGAACATCCGCTCCGCTCCGCGCACCCTCGCCGCCGCCGCGACCGCCCTGCTGGCCCTCGGCGGCGTCGCCGCCTGCTCCGACGACCAGGCCGGCGCCGACCCGCAGCGGGTGGACGTGGTGGCGGCGTTCTACCCGTTGCAGTTCCTGGCGGAGCGGATCGGCGGCGACGCCGTCACGGTGAGCAACCTGGTGAAGCCGGGCGCCGAGCCGCACGACGCTGAGCTCAACCCGGGCCAGGTCGGCGAGGTCGCACAGGCGGAGCTGGTCGTCTACCTCAAGGGCTTCCAGCCCGCCGTCGACGAGGCCGTCGAGCAGAACGCCGGGGACAAGGCCCTCGACGTCGCCACGGTGCAGCCGCTGCTCGACGCCGCCGCCGGTGGGCACGACCACGAGCACGAGGGCGAGGAAGCCGGGCACGCCGAGGAGTCGGGCGCGGCCGAGGAGCCGGGCCACGAGGAGGAGACCGGCGGCAAGGACCCGCACCTCTGGCTCGACCCGACCCGCCTGGCCACCGTCGGCGACCGGCTCGCCGAGCGGCTCGGCGCGGCCGACCCGGACCGCGCCGGCGACTACACGGCGCGGGCGAAGGCCCTCCGGACCGAGCTGGAGAAGCTCGACGCGGAGTTCACCACCGGCCTGAAGACCTGCCAGCGACGCGAGATCGTCGTCAGCCACACCGCCTTCGGCTACCTCGCCGAGCGCTACCAGCTGGAGCAGATCGGCGTCAGCGGGCTGAGCCCGGAGGACGAGCCGTCGCCGCAGCGGCTCGCCGAGGTCGCCGAGGAGGCGCGGGAGCACAAGGCCACCACGATCTTCTTCGAGACGCTGGTCAGCCCGAAGGTCGCCGAGACCATCGCCGGTGAGGTCGGCGCGAAGACCGCGGTGCTGGATCCGCTGGAGGGGCTGTCCGGCGACGACGGCGGCGACTACCTTTCGGTGATGCGCACCAACCTGGCCACCCTGCGGACGGCGTTGAACTGCTCGTGACGTCCCCTGTCATCACCGTCACGCACGGGGTGGTCGGCTACGACGGCCGCCCCGTGCTCCGTGACGTCTCGCTGGCCGTGACCGCCGGCGAGGTGGTCGCCGTGCTCGGCGCCAACGGCTCCGGCAAGTCCACCCTCATCCGCGCCGCGCTCGGGCTGGTCCCGCTCAGCTCGGGATCCGTCACCCTCTTCGACCACCCGTTGCGGCGGTTCCGGCAGTGGCACCGCATCGGGTACGTCCCCCAACGCCTCGGCGCCGGTAGTGGCGTCCCGGCCACGGTCCGCGAGGTGGTGGCCTCCGGTCGGCTGGCCCGCCGGGGCGTCCTGCGCCCGCCGGGACGCACCGACCGGGAGGCCGTCGAGGCGGCGCTGGCCTCCGTCGGTCTCGCCGACCGGGCCGGTGACCCGGTGTCCACCCTCTCCGGCGGGCAGCAGCAGCGCACCCTGATCGCCCGTGCCCTGGCCGGCAGGCCGGAGCTGCTGGTCCTCGACGAGCCGACCGCCGGAGTGGACGCGGCGAGCCAGGAGGCGTTCGCCGGCGCACTCAAGGACTTCGTGGCCGGTGGCGGCACCGTGCTGCTGGTCGCGCACGAGCTGGGGCCGCTGCGGCCGCTGATCTCCCGGGCGGTCGTCGTCCACGCCGGTGGGATCGCCCACGACGGCGCCGTCCCGGAGCCGGCCGGGCACCACGCCGACCCCGACCACGACCACGTGCACCCGCACGGTCCCGACGAGCCCGCCGGGCTCTGGAGCAGCTGAGCATGGAACTCTTCCAGTACCCGTACATGCAGCGTGCCCTCATCGGCGCGCTGGTCATCGGCCTGGCCGCCCCGGCGCTCGGCATCTACCTGGTGCAGCGGCGGCTGGCGCTGATCGGTGACGGGGTCGGGCACGTGGCGCTGACCGGTGTCGGCGCCGGGCTGCTGCTCAACCAGTCCCCGGTGCTCGTGGCGGTGATCGTGGCGACTCTCGGCGCGATCACCATCGAGCTGGTCCGGGCGCGCGGTCGCACCTCCGGGGACCTGGCGCTCGCGCTGCTCTTCTACGGCGGCATCGCCGGCGGCGTGATGCTCGTCGGGCTCTCCGACAACACCCGGGCGCTCAACGCGTACCTCTTCGGGTCGCTGACCACCATCTCCCCCGCTGACCTGACCACCATCACCGTGCTCGGCGCGGCGATCCTGGTCACCATGCTGGCGTTGCGCCCGGCGCTGTTCGCCGTCTGCCATGACGAGGAGTACGCCCGCGTCTCCGGCCTGCCCGTCCGTACCCTCAACCTCCTCCTCGCCGTCGCCACCGCGGTCACCGTGACGATCGCCATGCGCGCGGTCGGCGTGTTGCTGATCAGCGCGCTGATGGTGGTGCCGGTGGCCGCCGCCCAGCAGGTCACCCGGGGCTTCCGCGGCACGCTGGCGGCGGCGATGGCACTCGGTCTCTTCGCCGCCGGCTCGGGCGTCTACGTGGCGGCCAACGCCGACACGGCCCCCGGCGCGTCCGTGGTGCTGATGGCGATCGCGTCGTTCGCGGTGGTCGCGCTCGGCGGCGCGGTCTGGCGGGCGCTACGGCGCCGCGCCACCCCGGTCGCCGAAACCGCCACCGAGCCGCACGAGGTCGTGCTGCACCGGTCCTGACCAGCCGGATGCGGATGGCATTGGTTACCGTTGCAGGGTGAGCAGCGGGTCAGGCTACGACGCCTTCGAGGATGCCAGCGAGCTGCTGCGCGCGCTCTCCGCGCCGATCCGGCTGGCCATCGTCAGCGAGCTCGCCGACGGCGAGCGGTGCGTGCACGAGCTGGTCGACAAGCTCGGCGCCCCGCAACCCCTGGTCTCCCAGCACCTGCGGATCCTGCGTGGCGCGGGCGTGGTGCGCGGCTCCCGGCGCGGCCGGGAGATCGCGTACGCCCTGGTCGACGAGCACGTCGCCCACATCGTGGCGGACGCGGTGAGCCACGCCGGTGAGGGCACCGCCACCGCCACACCCGCCGCCCGCCCCTGAGGTGCAAGGAAGGGCCCCTTGTTAACGCCTGGCGTTGTATAAGGGTCCCTTCCTAACACGCCGCACGGGGTGCCCCGGGCGCGTCGCCGTGGCACGCTGTCCGGCGTGAAGATCTACGCCGATCGCTTCCCGACCGCCGCCCGTCAGTTGCTCACCGACCTCCTCGTCGTCGCCTGGGTGTACGCGTCGGTGCGCGGCGCGCTGTGGCTGCACGACCTGGTGCAGAAGCTCGCCGTACCCGGACAGAAGCTGGAGGGCGCCGGCGGTGGCCTGGCCGACAACCTGGCCGAGGCCGGCGGCAAGGTCGGCCGGCTCCCGCTGGTCGGCGACGAGCTGACCGCGCCGTTCGAGCGGGCCGCCGGGGCGGCGCGCTCTCTCGCCGAGGCCGGGCGGGACCAGCAGGAGCTGGTCGACCAGCTCGCCCTGGCCCTGGCCGTCGCCGTGCTGGTCTTCCCGCTCGGCCTGGTGCTCCTCGGCTGGCTGCCGCTGCGGGTGCGGTGGATGCGCCGCGCCGGTGCCGCCGCGAAGCTGGCCGCCGCGCCGCCGGCCGGGACCTGCTCGCCCTGCGGGCCCTGGCCACCCAGCCGCTGGGCCAGCTGGCCCGCATCACCCCCGACGTGGCCGAGGCGTGGCGGCGCGGCGACGACGACGCGGTCGAGGCGCTGGCCGCCCTGGAGCTGCGCGCCCTGGGCCTACGCGGCCGCTGAGTCCCGCCGCGCCCGGCCCCACGCCGACCGGACGTCGACCTGGCGGCTGTCGGCGGCGGTGTGCTGCCCGAGCATGACTCGTACCGCCCCGGCCCGACCCTGCGGTCCGCCGGCCCGAGCGGCGCGGCTTCGTGCCCGGCGTCCGACACCGGCCGGAGGCCGTTAAGGTCGTCGGGTGTTCTACTTCCTGATTGTCGTCGCCGTGCTGTTGCTCGGCTACGCCGCGTTCCTGGTCCGGTTCGTCCGGCAGGGGCGCCGGATCCCGCCGGCGGCGTACCTCGGGCTGGCCGTGCTGAACGGCCTGATCCTGGCGGCGGTGCTGGCCTGGGCCATCGCCCGCTGACCGCCGGACGCGGCCGGGCGGCCGGGCGGCCGGGCGGCCCGACGGCCCGACGGCCCGACCATGATCGACACGAGATCCTGCATATCGCGGTGTCCGGGTGACTGGGATACCGCGATACGCAGGATGTCGAGTGGATCGAGCTAGCGAGGGCGGTTCAGCGAGCTCCCTGCCGCGGCTCGCGTCACTCCGGGCGGGGAATGCGCCGGCGGGCGTCGGTGGCCGTCGACGGGCCGGGCGACCAGCGGGCGACCCACGGCAGGTCGGCCGACGGCGTGAGGACGCCGTCCTCCAGAGCGGCGTAGCGACCGGCGAGGATCCGCTTGGCTGCCGCCGTGTCGACCGAGTCCGTGTTGTCCCAGAGGGCCGTGAAGAGCGCGTCCACCCGGACCCGGGCCTGACGGCAGAAGAGGTCGGCCAACTCGACGTTCTCCGGCCGGGTGTCCCGCTCGGCCGCCGCGCGGACGCAGACCGCCGACATCGCGAACAGCTCCGCCCCGATGTCCACTACCCGGCCGAGGAACGCCTGCTTGCGCTCCATCTTTCCCTGCCACCGGGACATCGCGTAGAACGTCGACCGGGCCAGCTTGCGGGAGAACCGCTCCACCTGGCGCAGGTGGCCGGCGAGCGGGCCGAACTCGCCGTACGCCCCGGGAGCCTGCCCGCGACCGACCGCGAGGGTCGGCAGCCACTTCGCGTAGAAGACACCGGCCCTCGCGCCGGCGCGCGCCTTGCGGCCGAGACCGGCGTCCGGGTCGATGATGTCGCCGGCCACGGACAGGTGCGCGTCGACCGCCTCGCGGGCGATCAGCAGATGCATGATCTCGGTGGAGCCCTCGAAGATGCGGTTGATCCGCAGGTCACGCAGGATCTGCTCGACCGCGGCCGGGCGTTCGCCCCGGGCGGCGAGGGACTCGGCCGTCTCGTACCCGCGCCCACCCCGGATCTGGATCAGCTCGTCGGCGATCCGCCAGGCCATCTCGCTCGCGTAGAGCTTGACCAGCGCCGCCTCGATCCGGATGTCGTTGCGGTCGTCGTCGGCGAGCAGGCAGCACAGGTCCAGCATGGTCTCCATGCCGTACGTGGTCGCCGCGATGAAGGAGAGCTTCTGCGCGACGGCCTCGTGCTCGCCGACCGGCCGGCCCCACTGGATCCGGTCGGCCGCCCACTCCCGGGCCACGTTGAGCGCCCACTTCCCGGCGCCGACGCACATCGCGGGCAGCGAGAGCCGCCCGGTGTTGAGCGTGGTCAGGGCGATCTTCAGGCCCTTGCCCTCGCCGCCGATCACGTTCTCCTTCGGCACGAACACGTCGTGGAAGCGGGTGAGGCTGTTCTCCAGGCCGCGCAGCCCGAGGAACGCGTTGCGCCGCTCGACGGTGATGCCCTCGGAGTCGCCCTCGACGACGAACGCGGTGATCCCGCCCCGCCGCCCCTCGCCGGCCGGCACGCGGGCCATCACCACGAGCAGGGTGGCCACGGTGCCGTTGGTGGCCCAGAGCTTGACGCCGTTGAGCTTGTACCCGCTGCCGTCCGGCGTCGGCTCGGCCGTGGTCGCCAGGCGGGCCGGGTCGCTCCCGACGTCCGGCTCGGTGAGCAGGAACGCGGAGACCTCCCCCGCGGCGAGCCGGGGCAGGAAGCGCTGCTTCTGCTCGGCGGTGCCGAACATCTTGAGCGGCTGGGGCACACCGATGGACTGGTGCGCGGAGAGCAGCGCGCCGATCGCCGGGCTGACCGAGCCGGCGAGCATCAGGGCCCGGCAGTAGTGCAGGTTGCTCAGCCCGAGCCCGCCGTACGACCGGTCGATCTTCATGCCGAACGCGCCGAGCCGGGCCAGCCCCTGGAACACCTCGTCGGGGATGACCGCGTCCCGCTCGATGGCGGCACCGTCCACGTCGGAGGCGAGGTACTTCCGGAGCCGGCCGAGGAACTCGTCGGCCCGCGCCACGTCGTCGGGAGCCGACTGCGGCCAGGGGTTGATGAGGTCGAGCCGGAGCCGGCCCAGGAAGAGTTCCTTGCCGAAGCTCGGGCGGTCCCAGGAGGATTCCCGGGCGGCCTCGGCGACCTGGCGGGCCTCCTTCTCGGAGACCTGGCCGGCCTCGGTGGGCAGCGGACCGGCCGCGCCGGCGGTGGCGGGCTGCTCGGGGCCCGTGCCGTCGGGTGCGGACCGGTTGTTCTGCGTCGTGGTCACGGCTGCCTCCTCGAACCTCGGTCCGGATGCGTCGACGTGCTCGACATCTGCCACGCTACCCCCGGGTGTTACCCAGGGGTAGCGCTCAATGAAGATCGATTTGTCGGCGTCGTCGCCGGTCAGTACGACGTGGGGCTGTCCTCGTCGTCGTCCAGGTCGTCCTCGCCCCAGTTGCGGCGGGCGAACGGAAGGATCATCCAGTAGGTGAGGAACCAGACCGCGGTGAGCGCGCTGAGCACGAAGGCGACCGTCCGGTCGAGCACGAAGTCGGTGATCAGCAGGACGGCAGTGACCATCGAGACCAGCATGAGCGCGAGACCGCCGCTCGCCATCCGGTGGGCGAAGCGGACCAGCTCCGGCTTGCGCCCCTGCCGGAACAACGCCCGATGAAAGGCCACCGGGGAGATGATCAGGGCGGTGGCGCCGGCCGCGGCCAGCAGCGCGACGATGTAGACGTCCTTCTGGAAGGCGGTCGTCCGCTCGAACCCGGCGCTGAACGGCAGGGTGAGCAGGAAGGCGAAGAGGATCTGCACACCCGTCTGCGCGACCCGCAACTCCTGCAGCAGGTCGGCGAAGTTGCGCTGCCAGCGCTGCTTCTCGGTCTCCTTGGTCACGCGCTACCTCCGATGCGGACGTACTGCCGGCGGCGGCCCGTCCGACGGCAGGAACGCTTGTGCCCCACCGCGCGTTGCGCGAAACCGGTTCACGACACCGCCCGGCGTTGTTAACAGGGGCCCCTTTCCCTACCGGAGGCGTTAACAGGGGGCCCTTCCTTACCGCTCAGGCGCCGCGGCGGATGCGGCCGGTGTAGCGGGCCTCCAGGGCGTCGTTGTGCGCGTCACCGCCGGCGATGTTCGCCGACAGGTAGACCGGGGGCCGTTCCCCCGCGGCGAGCAGCCGGGCCACCACCTCGACCGTGACCTGCTGGGCCAGCAGCGCCGCCGTGATCGACGAGACCGCGCCGATCGCGCCGCCCCCGGGCAGCGGCAGGGTGGCGTCGCCGTACGGGGCGCCGTTGTCCAGCACCACGTCGGCGAAGTCGGCGAGCTTGCGCCCCGAGGGGTGCCGCGACTCCATCCGGCCGGAGTGCTCGGCCGAGGTGATGGCGATCAGCCCGTGCCCCTTGTCGCGGACCAGCGCGGCAAACTCGACCATCGCCCCGTTCACGCCCGAGTTGGACGCGAGCACGAAGACGTCCGGCGGCCGGATCGGCGCGAGGTCGTACAGGCGGTGCGCCACCGACGGGTCCCGCTCGAGGCGTGGCCCGAGCACGTCCGGCGACGCGCCGCCGACCAGGACGAGGTCGCGCAGGGCGATCCGGTTGGTGGGCACCAGCCCGCCGGCCCGCCCGGCGATCTCCATGGCGAGGGCCTCCGAGTGGCCGGTGCCGAACGCGTGCACCACGCCGTCCGCCCGCAGGGCCTCGGCGATCAGGTCGGCGGCCCTTGCCACCGCCTCCCGCTGGCTCGCCGCCACCCGGCGCATCGTCTCGGTGACCACCGCCAGGTACTCCTCGGCGGTCGGCGCCACGTCCGCTCCGTGCAATTCGGTCCCCCTCACTCAGGCGGTCGGTGACCCCGCAGCCGCCGCGAGGCTCGCCGACAGTCTGTCAGCCCCGGATCCGGGCCAGGATCGCCTCGGCGAGCGGCGCGGGCGCCTCGTCGGGGATCCAGTGGCTCACCCCGGCCAGCTCCGCGAACCGGTAGTCGCCGGTCACGTGCGCCGCGCAGGCCTCGGCCGCCGTCCGGCCGATCGCGGCGTCGCGGTCGCTCCAGACGTACGTGGTCGGCACCCGCACCGGGCCGACGGCCGCCAGGTCGTCCCGGGACATGGCCCGGTACCAGTTCAGCGCGCCGGTGAGCGCGCCGGGGGCGAGCATCGGCTCCGCGTACGCGGCCACCCGGTCGGCGGCGCCGACGCCGGACAGCATCCGGCGCAGCCCGGTCGCGTTCAAAGCCAGCAGCGCCTTCTCCGCCGCGCCGGCCTGCCGGAACAGCAGCATGTACGCCGAGCGGGCCTGCTGCTGCGGGTCGGCGGTGAGCGCGTGCGCCATCGCGGCGGGGTGCGGCACGGAGACGGCGGTCAGCGTGCGTACCCGGTCGGGGTGGCCGGCGGCCAGGCCCCAGCCGACGACGGCTCCCCAGTCGTGGCCGACGACGTGCGCCGCGTCGACGCCCAGCGCGTCGAGCACGGCGGCGGCGTCGGCGACCAGCTCCGCCAGCCGGTACGCCCCGACGGTCTCCGGCCGCGCACCGGGCGAGTATCCCCGCTGGTCGAGCGCGTAGGTGCGCAGCCCGGCGGCGTGCAGGGCCGGCACCACGTCGTCCCACTCACCGCCGTGCTGCGGGAAGCCGTGCAGCAGGAGAACGGGGGGACCGTCCTGCGGGCCGCCGGCGCGTACGTCGAAGGTGAATCCCCGGGCGTCGATGCGCATGATCGGCAGCGTACCCGGACCGGCAGGTCACTCGTACGGCTGCTTGGGGGCGGGCACCTGCCGCCACGACTCCACGTCGACGTAGGGGATCTCGGCGTCGTTCACCGGGTCCCGCCCGATCCGGTCGCTGTAGCGGCCGGTCACCTCCACCCAGGTGTCGTCGGCGAGGCCGGCGGGAGCGTTGCCGGTCATGCCCAGCTTGATCGGGCGGCCGTCGGCGGCGCAGCAGGAGAGGACCATCCGCGCGAGGATCGGCTGCCCGTCCGGGCCGGCGGCGATGAAGCCGGTGACCTGGACCCGCCGGTCCCCGATGGAGGCGCCCTTGTCGAACAGCGCCCGGGAGGCGTAGTCGAGCACGCTCACCGGCACCGGGTCGCCGGCCGGCAGCGGCGGGTAGTCGGACGGCTGCTGCTGGCTGGACAGGGCGGTGCCGGCCTGGCCGGCCGCGTACGAGCCGAGGGCCGGCGGGGCGACGAGCAGCAGGCCGAGCACCGGCAGGATAAGCAGCCAGCCGACCCGCGGCTCGTGGTGGCCGTGGCCGTGGTCGTCGTGGCCGTCGTGGTCGTCGTCGTGCCGGCGGGCGTCCGGCTGAGCCGGTCCGTCCCCGGTGGTCGCGGCGCGGGGGGCGGGGCGCAGCTCGTACCAGAGGGTCATGACGGCGGCGGCGACCAGCAGCACCCCGGCGGCGATCAGGAAGGGACGCAGCCCTTCCTTGACGTAGTTCAGGTAGAGGTCGGTGAAGCAGGCGCGGATCACCGCGCCGCCGAGCAGCAGCAGGACCACCGCCTGCGCCTGGCGGTTCACAGCAGCACCGCCCCGGCGCCCACGGCGACCGCCACCGCCACCGCGAAGGTGGCCGGCGCGAACCGCAGCGCGAACCGGCGGCCGAACACCCCGGCCTGCATCGAGATGAGCTTGAGATCCACCATCGGACCCACCACCAGGAACACCAGCCGGGACGTGAGCGAGAACTGCGAGAGTGAGGCCGCGACGAAGGCGTCCGCCTCCGAGCAGATGGAGAGCAGCACGGCGAGCACCGCCAGCGCCAGCACCGACAGCACCGCGTTGTCGGCGAGGGTCTGCAGCCACCGCTCGGGCACCAGCACGTTGATGCTGGCGGCGGCCATGGCGCCGAGGACGAGGAAGCCGCCGGCGTGCGTCACGTCGTGCCGTACCGCCGCCCAGAACGCCCGGCCCCGGGAGGCGTCGTCCAGGTCGGGCCGGCGCGGCAGCCGGATCCAGTCGGCCCGGCCGAGGCGCAGCCACAGCCAACCCATCACCATCGCCACGACCAGGCTGGCCAGCCCACGGGCGAGGACCATCTCCGGGTTGTTCGGGAAGGCGACCGCGGTGGCGGTGAGCACGATCGGGTTGATGGCCGGCGCGGCGAGCAGGAACGCCAGCGCGGCGGCCGGGGTGACGCCCCGCCGGATCAGCGACCCGGCGATCGGCACCGAGCCGCATTCGCAGCCCGGCAGCACCACACCGGCCGCGCTGGCCACCGGCACCGCGGCGGCGGGGTGCTTCGGCAGGGCCCGGGCCCAGAACGACCGGGGTACGAACACCGCGATCACCGCGGAGAGCAGCACCCCGAACACCAGGAACGGCACCGCCTGCACCATCACCGAGACGAACACCGTCGTCCAGGTCTGGATCCGGGGCGCGGCCAGGGCGCCGGCGAGCTGCTCCCGGAAGATGATCAGCAGCACCAGCAGGGCGGCGAGGACCTCGACCGACCCGATCCGGTCCCCCAGCCACCGTCGGGGCCGGTCGCCGCCGGCCGGCGCCGGCTCCTTCGGTGGTACGTCCGGCGCGGCCGGGCCGACCGTGGCGGTCGCGGTGGCGCCGTCGGGCGCGGCGGGCGTCTCCGGTGTCACGTGCTCTTCCCTCTGCCGGGTGGCGGACCGGCGGGCCTGAGACTACCGGCCGGAGCGGGCCCGGTCGATGGACTCCGCGAGAAGAGCTGGCATTCCCGCGCTGACCTGCACGGAGATCACTTTGCCGGATGATCTTCAGGGGTGTTAGCGTCGGTGGGACAACTTCACATCCGACAGGGGAGCGCACAGCGCTGAGAGTGCGGGCGGGGCCCGCAGACCCTCGAACCTGATCTGGGTAATGCCAGCGCAGGGAGTTCGGTCGACCTCCAGCCGCGCCGCCGTCCGGGCACACCGGGCGCGGCGTGCGTCTTCTCCTGGTTCGCATCGAGAACTGGGAGCACTCATGACCCACCCCACCACCACCCGGTGGCGCACCGTCGACATCGTGGTCGCCTCGGTGATCGCCGTCGCCTTCGGCGTCATCTTCTGGGCCTGGAACTTCGTCTGGGCCGCCACCGAGGGCGCCTTCGCCTTCTTCCCGCCGGCGCAGTCGGTCATCTACGGCATCTGGCTGCTCCCCGGTGTGCTGGGGGGCCTCGTGATCCGCCGGCCGGGGGCGGCCTTCTACTGCGAGTTCCTGGCGGCGTTCATCTCGGTGCTGCTCGGCAGCCAGTGGGGCACCGTGGCGATCCTGCAGGGGGCGTTCCAGGGAGTCGGCGCCGAACTGGGCTTCGCCGCGTTCCGGTACCGCTCGTTCCGGCTGCCCGCCGCTCTGCTCTCCGGCACCCTCGCCGGCCTGGCGGCGGCGATCTTCGATCAGGTCCGGTACTACGCCGCCCTCGACCTGTGGAGCGCCCGGGTGCCGATCTTCGTGGTCACCGTCCTCAGCGCCACCGTCGTCGCGGGTGCCGGCGCCTGGGCGCTCACCCGCGCCCTGGCGGGCACGGGTGCCCTGGACCGGTTCCCCGCCGGCCGCGAACGCGCCACCATCTGACCCCTCCGCCACGTTGATCAAGAGGTTTGCGTCAACAAACGGCGGCATTCCTGACGCAAACCTCCTGATCAACAAGACGTGGCCGCTGGGTGCGGGGAGGGGGTGAATTGGTGGGCGCCGTGATGCTGCGGGGGTTCGGGTGGCGGCACGCCGGGCGGAGACGGTGGGCGCTGCGCGGGGTCGACCTGCGGGTGGAGCACGGGGAACGGGTCCTCCTGCTCGGGCCTTCCGGCGCCGGGAAGAGCACCCTGCTCGCGGCGCTGGCCGGGCTGCTGCCCGACGACTCCGGGGAGCAGGAGGGCACCGTCGAGATCGACGGGCTCGACCCGCGCAAGGCACGGGAGCGGGTCGGCATCGTCTTCCAGGACCCGGAATCCCAACTCGTGATGTCCCGCTCCGGCGACGACGTCGCGTTCGGGCTGGAGAACCGCGGCGTGCCCGCCGACGAGATCTGGCACCGCGTCGACGAGGCGCTGCGCCGGGTCGGCTTCCCGTACGACCGGAACCGACCCACCGCCGCCCTGTCCGGCGGCGAGCAGCAGCGCCTCGCCCTGGCCGGGGTGCTCGCCCTGCGGCCGGGCCTGTTGCTACTCGACGAGCCCACCGCCAACCTGGACCCGGCCGGGGCGACCCTGGTCCGCGACGCGGTCACCCGGGCGCTGGACGCCGACACCACCCTGCTCCTCGTCGAGCACCGGGTCGCCGAGTCGCTGCCGCTGGTCGACCGCGTGGTCGTGCTCGAAGCGGGCGGCGGCGTCCGGGCCGACGGCACCCCGGAGGCGGTCTTCGCCGCGCACGGCGACGCGCTCGCCGCCGAGGGGGTGTGGGTTCCCGGCCGCCCGGTGCCGCCCCGCCGCGCCACCGGGCCTGCCGGCGACGTGCTGCTCGCCGCCGAACGGCTCGGCCTGCCGCCCCGGCTGGGCGCCGTCGACCTGGCCGTACGCGCCGGCGAGGCGCTCGCCGTGCTCGGTCCCAACGGCGCCGGGAAGTCCACCCTGGCACTGGTGCTCGGCGGCCTGCTCAAGCCCGGCACCGGTCGGCTCGCCGCCACCGCGGCGCTGGTCGGCGACGACACCCGTCCTGCCCCGCACCGCTGGCGCGCGCCGGCGCTGGCCCGCCGGATCGGCTCGGTGTTCCAGGACCCGGAGCACCAGTTCGTCACCAGTACCGTCTTCGACGAGCTGGCGCTGGGCCCGCGCCGCACCGGCCGGCCCGAGCCGGAGGTGCGTTCCACGGTGGACGCTCTGCTCGACCGGTTGCGGCTGACCACGCTGGCCCGCGCCAACCCGTACACGCTCTCCGGTGGTGAGGCGCGGCGGCTGAGCGTGGCGACGGCCCTGGCCACGGCACCCCGCCTGGTGATCTGCGACGAACCCACCTTCGGCCAGGACCGGCGGACCTGGTCGGAGCTGGTGGACCTCTTCGCCGAGCTACGGGACGCGGGGCACGGCCTGGTCACGGTCACCCACGACGCGGAGTTCGTCGCGGCGCTGGCCGACCGCCACGTACTGCTGGAGCGCCGAGCCGGGGAGGCGCCGTGATCGGCCTCGATCCGGTCGCCCGGCCGGGCGCGCCGCTGGCCCGGCGCAACCCGGTGGCGAAGCTCGCGGCGGCGCTGGTCTTCTCGGTCGTGCTGATCGCCACCCTGGACCCGGTGGCCCCGGCCATCGCCATCGCCGTCGAACTGGCCGCGCTGCCGCTGTTCGGTGTCCGCCTGCGCGTGCTCGCCCGGCGGACGTGGCCGCTGCTGCTCGCCGCGGGCGGCATCCTGGTCACCCTGGTCCTCTTCGCCGCCGACCGCTCCGGACGGGTACTGCTCGACGCCGGACCGGTGGTGGTGACCTCGGGCGTGCTGATCACCGCCCTCGGTCTGGTGCTGCGCATGTTCGCCGTGGCGCTGCCCGGGGTGATCGTCGTCGCCACGACCGACCCGACGGACCTCGCCGACGCGCTGGTGCAGAACGCGAAAGCGCCCGCCCGGTTCGCCTACGGCGCGCTGGCCGCGTTCCGGCTGGTGCCGCTGCTCGGTCAGGAGTGGCAGATGATCAGCATGGCCCGGCGGGCCCGGGGCGTGGACGCCGGCCGCAACCCGCTCGCCCGGCTGCGTCTCTTCACCTCGACCGCGTTCACGCTGCTGGTCGGGGCGATCCGCCGGGGCACCCGACTGGCGGTGGCGATGGACGCCCGAGGGTTCGACGCCACGACCCCACGCACCGTGGCGCGGCGGCAGCACTTCGGCCCCGCCGACGCTGTGCTGATCGCCGGCGCGGCGGCGCTCGCGGGCGCCGCGCTGAGCGCCAGCATCCTCCTCGGCACGTTCCGTCCGCTGATCAGCTGACCGGGGTGGTCCGGCGGCCCTGACGATCGTGGACGGTCACCCGACGAGGTGACCGTCCACGATCAGCGGATCAGCTGCGCCGGAAGGCGTACCGGCGGACCTGGCCGGTCCGCTGGCCGCGCCCGACGCCGCCCACGCCGGTGACCGGCGGACCGGCCTTCGGCGCCGCCGGGCGGGCCGCCGGCAGGGCCGGGACCGGCGCCACCGCGACCTGGTCGAGGTTCGCCGGCGTGACGTCCGCGACCTCGGGCGCGGGACGGGTGGTGCGGGACTTCCGGGTGCTGCGCTTGGCGGGCATCCGTGCCTCCTCACTCTGCGGGCTTCCCGGCCCGTGGCCGGTGGCCCCGCTGCGTCTCGTGGCCGCCGACGGCGACCGAGCGGGTGGGGACTGCTGCCCCGGGAACGACCACGGAGGACACCACCGGCCCGACGGCGGGTGGGGAGACGCGGACGCCCGGGAGCACGCGGGTCAGGCCGCGACGGCGGCGGACCCGGCTCGGGAAAGGGGCGTCAGTTGCGCATGCCGGCAGCCTAACCCGGCCCCCCGGCCGGGCGCAGCCGAATTGTCGACGTCGGCGGGACCGCGACGGCCCCGGTCCGCGCGCAGGACGACGGCGGGAGCCGCGCCGGCGACCGGACGCGCCCGACCGGTGACACACTGTCGACGACGCAGCCCTCTCCCCTGGACGCCGCGATACGGTCGCAACGGCAGGTTGACGACGGCGGAAGGCGGCGGACGGATGACCGAACAGGCGACGGCGCAGATCGGCGTGACGGGGCTGGCGGTGATGGGCCGCAACCTGGCCCGGAACCTGGCCCGCAACGGTTTCGCCGTGGCGGTGCACAACCGCTCGCCGGAGCGCACGCGCAGCCTGGTCGCCGAGCACGGGGACGAGGGGCGGTTCCTGCCCGCCGAGTCGTTGCCCGACTTCGTCGCCGCGCTGGAACGCCCCCGGGCGGTCATCGTGATGGTCAAGGCGGGCGGGCCGACCGACGCGGTCATCGACGAACTGGTCCCGCTGCTCGACGCCGGCGACATCATCGTGGACTGCGGCAACGCGCACTTCGCCGACACCCGGCGCCGCGAGGAGGCGCTGCGCAAGCAGGGGCTGCACTTCGTGGGCACCGGCGTCTCCGGCGGCGAGGAGGGCGCGCTGCGCGGCCCGAGCATCATGCCGGGCGGCTCGGCCGAGTCGTACCGCAAGCTCGGGCCGATCTTCGAGAAGATCGCCGCGCAGGTCGACGGCGTACCGTGCTGCCGGCACATCGGGCCGGACGGCGCCGGGCACTTCGTGAAGATGGTCCACAACGGCATCGAGTACGCCGACATGCAGCTCATCGCCGAGGCGTACGACCTGCTGCGGGCGGGTCTGGACGCGGAACCGGCGGAGATCGCCGACATCTTCCGGGAGTGGAACACCGGCGAGCTGGAGTCGTTCCTCATCGAGATCACCGCCGACGTGCTCGGGCACGACGACGCGGCCACCGGGCGTGCGTTCGTCGACGTCGTGCTGGACCAGGCCGAGCAGAAGGGCACCGGCCGGTGGACCGTGCAGAGTGCCCTCGACCTGGGCATCCCGATCACCGGCATCGCCGAGGCGACGTTCGCGCGGTCGCTGTCCGGTCACGCCGGTCAGCGGGAGGCCGCGCGGCGGGCGTTCCCGGCGGCGGGCGCGACGTGGCGGGTCGACGACCGGGAGACCTTCGTCGAAGACGTACGGCGCGCGCTGCTCGCCAGCAAGATCGTCGCGTACGCACAGGGCTTCGACCAGATCCGCGCCGGCAGCCGGGAGTACGACTGGGACATCGACCTGGGCGGCACGGCGACGATCTGGCGGGGCGGCTGCATCATCCGGGCGCGTTTCCTCGACCGGATCCGGCAGGCGTACGACGACCAGTCCGACCTGCCCAGCCTGCTGGTGGCGCCGTGGTTCGCCGACACCGTGCGGGACGGGGTGCCGAGCTGGCGGCGGGTGGTCGCCGAGGCGGCCCGGGCCGGCGTGCCGGCACCGGCGTTCGCCTCGTCGCTGGCCTACTTCGACGCCCTGCGCGCCGACCGCCTGCCGGCGGCGCTGATCCAGGGCCTGCGGGACAACTTCGGCGCCCACACCTACCGCCGGGTGGACCGCGACGGCTCGTACCACACCCTCTGGGCCGGCGACCGCCGCGAGATCGAGGCCTGACCCCTTCCCGCGACCCGCACATCCGGTTGGCGGCGCGGCGCCGGAACGGCGCAGGCCCGCCGGCGCCAGCCAGGCCACCCGGCAACCTTGCCGAGCCGCTCAGGGATGGCGGAGCGGGACGGGTCGGACGGGGGCGGTGCGGTCACGCGAGCGTGGCGTGCATCTCCCAGACCAGGATCTCCGCTGGTTCCGTTGCCGTCACCCGCTGGCCTCCCGGCCCGGTCAGGCGGGCGGCGTCGCCGGTCCCCAGGAGTCCGCTGCCCTCCAGCGTCACCGCGCCGTCCGGCACGTAGAGGTGGACGAAGGGGGCGTCGGGGAGGGTCACCTCGTCGCCGGGCCGCAGGCGGGCGGCGTGCAGCGTGGCGTACCGGTTGCGGATGCGGATCGCCGAGTCGCCCGCGTACCGGTCCATGCCGGAGGCAACCGGCACCAGGCCGCCGCGCAGCAACTGGTCGTCGATCTCGAGCTGCTCGTACCCCGGGTCGACGCCCGCCTCGTCCGGCACGACCCACATCTGAACGAAGTGGACCGGGTCGGTGTGCGGATCGCGGCCGTCGAGACGCCAGGCGTCGTTCTTCTCCGAGTGCAGGATGCCCGTGCCCGCGCTCATCCGCTGCGCCAGGCCGGGGTAGATCACGCCGGAGTGGCCGGTGGAGTCCTGGTGGACCAGTGAGCCGCGCAGCACCCAGGTGACGATCTCCATGTCCTCGTGCGGATGGGTCTCGAACCCGGCGCCGGGGCGGACCACGTCGTCGTTGTTGACCAGGAGCAGCCCGTGGTGGGTGTTCGCGGGGTCGTAGTGCCGCGAGAACGAGAAGGAATGCCGGGAATCGAGCCAGGAGATCCGGGTGTGGAACCGGTCGCCGGCGCGCCGGATGTCGACCGCGGAAGCGGGCGCGGTCACCAGGCGCGCTGCCCGGTCTCGGTCGGCGCCCAGGTCAGCGCCGGCTCCCCGGTGGCCAGCTCGCCGATCTCGCCCGCGCGGACCTGCGGGACATGACCCACCTCCTGGCAGTGCTGCTCGGCGATCTCGGCGCAGATCTCCGCCACCTGCCCGCAGAGGGGCTCGCCGATGTCCGCCGCGTTCAGCGCCATGAGCATCTTGTACCGCAGCTCCCGCATCCTCCACCCCCTGTCCCGATCGTAGGCCGCCGGGAGTCCAGGCCGCCCCGGAACGCGCGACGCCGCCACCCGGCGTACGCGGGAGGCGGCGTCGTGTCGGGGCCGGCCGGGTCAGAACCAGCGGCGGCGCTTGGCCTTCGCCGGGCGGAGCATGTCGGCGCCCTTGTTGAGCAGGCGGGAGATGCCGGACGGGCCCCGCCGCGCCTCGATCGTGTGGCTGAGCTTGCGCGCGCCCGCGGCCGCCACCGGCACGGCGAGGGCCATGAACGCCCACTGGGCGATCCGCTTCTGGATCATCGTGGTTCACCTCCGTCAGTAACTGCTGACCAGAGAGATACCCGGCGCGACCGCCCGGTAAGCGTCAGGTGGTGGGTGCCACCGGATTGGGCAGCGCCCCGCCGAAGCGTCGGTCCCGCTGGGCGTACAGCTCGCAGGCGTACCAGAGGTGCCGGCGGTCGAAGTCCGGCCAGAGCGTGTCGAGGAAGACCAGCTCGGCGTAGGCGCTCTGCCAGAGCAGGAAGTTCGAGGTGCGCTGCTCACCGGAGGGACGCAGGAAGAGGTCCACGTCGGGGACCTCGGGGTGGTAGAGGTACTTCGCGATGGTCTTCTCGGTGACCTTCGCCGGGTCCAGCCGGCCGGCCGCGGCGTCCCGCGCGATCGCGGAGGCGGCGTCGGCGATCTCGGCCTGCCCGCCGTAGTTGACGCAGAACTGGAGCGTCAGCGTCGAGTTGCCCCGGGACATCTCCTCGGCGGTCTGCAACTCCGAGATGACGCTCTTCCACAGCCGGCCGGCCCGCCCCGACCAGACGACCCGGACACCGAGGTCGACGAGCTGGTCCCGGCGACGGCGGATGACGTCCCGGTTGAAGCCCATCAGGAAGCGCACCTCGTCGGGCGAGCGCCGCCAGTTCTCGGTGGAGAACGCGTAGGCCGACAGGTACGGGATGCCCAGCTCGATCGCACCCTCGATGGTGTCGAAGAGCGAGAACTCACCGGCCTCGTGCCCCTTGGTGCGGGGCAGGCCACGCTCCTTGGCCCACCGGCCGTTGCCGTCCATCACCACCGCGACGTGGCGGGGCAGCGCCTCCCGCGGCAGCGCGGGTGGGCGGACGCCGGACGGGTGCGGGGTCGGTGGCACCGGCTCCCGCCGGGTGCCCCTCATCGATCGGATCACTGCACTCTCTTTCTGCTCGCGTCCTACGCCCCCGCCGGTCCCCCGCCCGGCTCGGCGACCGGCCCGCCGGCAGGTCGCCCGGCCGGATCCGCGGCCGCCCGGGCGGCGGGCGTCGGGACCGCACCGGCCGCCGGAGCGCCCCGGTCGACCAGCGGCAGCGAGCGTAACGCGCGTTCCAGATGCCACTGCAGGTGCGCCGCGACGAGGCCGCTGCACTCCCGGCGTACGCCGGTCTCGGTGGCGTCGGCGACCCGCCAGTCGCCGCTGGTCAGCGCGGACATCAGGTCGATCGTGGCCGGCGCGGGGTGGGCGGCGCCGGGCGGCCGGCAGTCCGGGCAGACCGCGCCCCCGGCCGGCACGGAGAAGGCCCGGTGCCGCCCGGGGGTGCCGCAGACCGCACACGCGCCCAGCGCCGGCGCCCAACCGGCCAGGGCCATGCCGCGCAGCAGGTACGCGTCCAGCACCAGGGTGGTGGCGTGCTCCCCGTCGGCGAGCGCCCGCAGCGCACCGAGGGTGAGCTGGAACAGCCGCAGTGACGGCTCCCGCTCCACCGGGGTGAGCCGCTCGGCCGTCTCGCAGATCGCGCTGGCCGCGGTGTAGCGGGGGTAGTCACCGAGGAAACGCTTGCCGTACAGGTCGATGCCCTCGACCTGGCTCACCGTGTGCAGCGAGCTGCCGTGGTTGCCCTTCGGGTCGCCGGCGAGCTGGAGGTCGACGTGGCCGAACGGCTCCAGCCGCGCCCCGAACTTGCTCGTGGTGCGCCGCACCCCGCGAGCCACCGCCCGCAGCCGCCCGTGCCGGCGCGTGAGCAGGGTGATGATGCGGTCGGACTCGCCGAGCTTCTGCACACGCAGCACCACCGCGTCGTCGCGGTAGAGCTGTCGGCGGTACCCGGCCATCGGGCCATTCTCCCTCGGGGTGGGAAATCAGGGTCGGTTCGGGGTGGACGCCCGGACGGCCCCCGATGCGGCGGACCGGCCGGCGGCCGTAGCGTCCTCGGCATGGCACTGCACCGGAGCACCGTCCGCACCCGGGGCACGGCGTCCGCCGTGTCCGCGTTCGCGGCCGCCACGCTCATCGTCGTCGCCGGGTGTGACAGCCTGTCGTTCCGCCGGCTCGACTTCGACAACACCGAGGCGGTGAAGATCACCACCGTACGGGTGCTGCCCGGTGCCGGTGACGTGGTCGTACGGGCCACCGGCGCTCCCGGGTCGGTGCGGATCAAGCGGGTGGTGCGCTACCAGAGCGACCAGCCGGAGACGACGTACCGCGTCGACGGCACGGAACTGGTGCTGGACACCGACTGCGGTCCCCGGTGCAGCATCTCCTACGAGGTGACCGCCCCGCCCGGCGTCGCGGTGCAGGGCGAGACCGGCTCCGGGGACGTCGACGTGAGCCGGACCGGCGCCGTCGACGTGACGGTGGGCTCCGGCGACGTCCGGGTGGCCAACGCCGGCGGCCCGGTACGCGTCGAGACCGGCTCCGGCGACATCGAGGTGGTCGACGTGACCGCGCCGGTGCGGCTGCGGGCGTCGTCCGGCGACATCACGGCCCGCCGGCTGGGCGGCGGCGTCGACGTCGAGGCGAACTCGGGCCGGGTGACGGTCGAGCTGGCCACTCCCGCCTCGGTCCGGGCGCACGCCTCCAGCGGGGACGTCGAGCTGACCGTCCCGGCCGGCAGCTACCGGGTGCGCTCCGAGGTGGGTTCGGGCCGCGCGGAGGTGGGCGTGCCGAACGTACCGTCGGCGACGCTGGTGCTCGACGTCGCCACGGGCAGCGGGGACCTCACCGTCTCCCAGCGGTGATCTCCACCGTCTCCGGCTCCCGGATGTGCTGCCCCGGCACGACGGCGCGTCCGGCCGGCACTGCCGCACTCCCGCCGGCCGACTTGCCGGGGTGGCTCGCCGGCCGCCGTACCGGGCCGGCCGGGGCGGACCGCCGCCCGCCCGGGATCAGCTCCGGCCGGCGCCGGGCGGCCACGTCCTCCACCCACCCGACGAGCAGCGTGACGACGCCGACGAGCGCGAAGACCAGCGCGATCCGGATCGCGAGGCCGACCGGATCCTGGTGCGACCAGCCGACCACGTCCACCAGCGGGGTGAGCGCGACGACGAACGGCATGTGCCAGAGGTAGACGGTCAACGCCCGGCGGTTGAGGATGGTGACCAGCCTCCCGATCAGCGCGTTCCAGTCCACCCACGCCGCGCTCGCCGGCGCCCGGCCGAGCAGGACCAGGATGAAGCCGGCCGACCAGAGGGCGTTGCCGAGCGGGATGTCGTTGAGGTCGTAGCCGCGCGGGCCCGGGTGGGTGAGGATCCAGGCCCCGCCGGCGATCACGAGGACCGCGGCGGCCGGCCAGAGCACCCGGTTGGCGAGCCGGCGGAGCGTCCCGTCCTGGTGGGCGAACCCGAGCAGCCAGGCCCCGAAGTACAGCCCGAACTGCTGGACCGCCGCCGGCGCGTTCGGGTACACGCCCGACTCGATGGCCGCGAGCACGGCGTACGGGGCGAGGAGGGTGGGCAGCGGCGCGCGCCGGAACAGCCACAGCGCCACCGGTGAGGCGAGCACGAACCACAGGTAGTTGCGCAGGTACCAGATCGGGCTGAGCGCCACGGCGCCCCAGTCGTTGGCCGGTGGATCGGCCACCGGGACCAGCCAGAGCAGGACCTTCGGCGTCAACGGCAGCCCGGTGAGCAGCATCGCCGGTACGAAGACCACGGCGAGCACCCACAGCGACGGCAGCAGACGGCGCAGCCGGCGGCCGACCGCCGGTGGCCCGGATCGCCGCAGCGACGCCGCCATCAGCGAACCGGCGAGGGCGAACATCACCGACATCGCCGGGAAGACGAGCGTGAGCGTCGCCCAACCGGTGACGTGGTAGACGACGACTCGAACGATGGCCAGGAAGCGCAGGAGGTCCAGATATCTGTTTCGCATCAGCCTGCATCTGTGTCCGGGGCGGAGGGGGCGTACGCTCACCTACCCTCTGCCCGGCGAACGCGAAACGGCGAGAGAGTCGGACGGATAGTGACAATCCCCATCGACCTGGCCGATAACGATCAGCGGATCGGTAGCAGCGGGACGTCCGGGCGGGTGTCCCGAGCCGCGCGACCGGCGCGGGCCGGCCGACGCGCCGGTGCCGGCGCGGACCGGCCGACACGGGCCGGTGCCGGTCCAGGTCGACGCGGCCGGCGCCCGGGTCAGAAGCCGAGCTTGCGCAGCTGCTTCGGGTCCCGCTGCCAGTCCTTCGCGACCCGGACGTGGAGGTCGAGGTACACCCGGGTGCCGAGCAGCTCCTCGATCTGCCGCCGGGCCCGGGTGCCGACGTCCTTGAGTCGGCTCGCCCGGTGGCCGATCACGATCGCCTTCTGGCTCGGCCGCTCGACGTACACGTCGGCGTAGATCTTCGTGACCTGCCCCTCGGGGACCATCTCCTCCACAACCACGGCGATGGAGTGCGGCAGCTCGTCGCGCACGCCCTCCAGCGCCGCCTCCCGGATCAGCTCGGCGACCAGCACCTGCTCCGGGTCGTCGGTGAGCATGTCGTCCGGATAGAGCTGCGGCGACTCCGGCAGGTAGCGGGTCATCACGTCGACCAGCGTGTCGACCTGGTGCCCGGAGACCGCGCTCACCGGCACCACCTCGGCGAACTCGCCGAGCTCGCTGACCGCGAGCAGTTGCTCGGCCAGCCGCTTGCGGTCCACCAGGTCGGTCTTGGTGACCACGGCGAGGACGGTGGCCTTCAGCTCGGCCAGCTCGCCGGAGATGAACCGGTCACCCCGGCCGATCGGCTCGTCCGCCGGGATGCAGAGGCCGATCACGTCGACCTCGCTCCACGTCTGCCGCACCAGGTCGTTGAGGCGTTCGCCGAGCAGCGTACGGGGACGGTGCAGGCCCGGCGTGTCGACGAGGACGAGCTGCGAGTCGGGCCGGTGCAGCACCGCCCGGATGACGTGCCGGGTCGTCTGCGGCTTGCTCGACGTGATGGCGATCTTCTGCCCGACGATCGCGTTGGTCAGCGTCGACTTGCCGGCGTTCGGTCGCCCCACGAAGCAGGCGAACCCCGCCCGGTACGGCCGCCGCTCCAGCTCCTCCGGCCTCACTCGACCACCGTGCCGAGGACGCTGCCGTCCGGGGCCGCCACGTGGACCGGCGCGTCGGCGGCGAGGTCGCGGACGGCGGCGTGACCGGCGCCGTCGAGCGTCGACGCCTCGGTCACCACGACCGCCGCCTCCAGCCGGGTGGCGCCGGCCGCGGCCGCCGAGGCGACGGCGAGCTGGAGCGCGGTGAGCGCCAGCGACGGAAGGGACACGCTGGCCGCGGCGTACGTGCGGCCGTCCTGGTCCCGGACGGCGGCGCCCTCGACGGCGCCGACCCGGCCACGCGCGCCCCGCGCCAGGACGACCAGCTTGGCGTCCTCGGCGCTCAGCTCCACCGGGACGGACGACGCGGTCGGTGCGGCGGGTGACTCAGGCATCGGCGGGCAGCCTCTCCTCGGCTCGGTCGGTACGGGTCTCGGCCGGCTCGCCCCGGCCCCGGTCGTCCTGCTGGTCGGTCGGCTCCGCACGGCGCACCAGCACGGTGTCGATCCGGTTGCGCCGGCCGGTGGTGCCCTCGGCGAGCAGCCGCAGGCCGGCCACCTCGACCTGGGCGCCCGGGATGGGCACCCGACCCAGGGACTGGGCGAGCAGGCCGCCGACGGTCTCCACCTCGTCGGTGGGCAGGTCGGTGTCGAACAGCTCGCCGAGATCCTCGACGGGGAGCCGAGCGGTGACCCGCACCGCGCCGTCGTCGAGGTGCTCGACCGGCGGGCGTTCGACATCGTACTCGTCGGTGATCTCGCCGACGATCTCCTCCAGGATGTCCTCGATGGTGACCAGGCCGCCGGTGCCGCCATACTCGTCGACGACGATGACGAGGTGGTTGCGGGCGGCCTGCATCTCGGAGAGCAGGTCGTCGACGGGCTTGGACTCGGGCACGAAGGTCGCCGGGCGCATCAGCTCGGCGACCGGAAGCTGCCGGTCCTCCGGGACGCCGCCCTGCGTACGCCGGATCAGGTCCTTGAGGTAGAGCACACCAAGGACGTCGTCGACGCTCTCGCCGATCACGGGGATGCGGGAGAAGCCGGAGCGCAGGAAGAGCACCAGGGCCTGGGCGAGGGTCTTGTGCTTCTCGATCCACACCATCTCGGTGCGCGGCACCATCACCTCGCGGGCGATCGTGTCGCCGAGCGCGAAGACCGAGTGGATCATCTGCCGCTCGCCGTGCTCCACCACGCCCCGCTGCTCGGCGAGGTCGACCAGTTCGCGCAGCTCCACCTGGGTGGCGAACGGGCCCTCCCGGAAGCCGCGCCCCGGCGTGACCGCGTTGCCGATGAGGATGAGCAGCGAGGCGAGCGGGTTGAGCGCCCGGCCCAGCCAGCGCACCAGCGGCGCGACCCCGCGACTCACCGCGTACGCGTGCTGGCGGCCGATGGTGCGCGGCCCGACGCCGACCACCACGAAGCTGACCACGGTCATCGCCCCGGCGGTGATCAGCGCGGCCCGCCAGCCGGCGCCGAACGTGTCCACCGCGACGAGCGCGACCAGGGTGGTCGCGCCGAGTTCGGCGAGCAGCCGCAGCAGCAGGAGCAGGTTGAGGTGGCGGACCACGTCACCGGCGACGGCCTGGAGGGCGCGCGCACCCCGCGCGCCGTCCCGGGCCAGCTCGGCGGCGCGCGCCGGGGAGACGGCGGCGAGTGCCGCCTCGGTCATCGCGATCAGGCCGGCGAGCACGACCAGCCCGGCCGCGAAGAAGATCAGTTGCAGGTCGGGAAGGCCGCTCGCGCCGGCCGACGCTGCCGCAAGGGGGGACATCACTGGGCCCGGGTCGCCCGCCAACTGGCCAGCAGTCGGGCCTGGAGCGCGAACATCTCCCGCTCCTCCTCCGGCTCGGCGTGGTCGTAGCCGAGCAGGTGCAGCACGCCGTGCACGGTGAGCAGGTGCAGCTCGTCGGCGGCGGAGTGCCCGGCGGCGGCCGCCTGCTTGGCCGCCACCTCGGGGCAGAGCACGATGTCGCCGAGCAACGCGGGCTCGGCGCCGGCGGCGGCGTTCTCCCCCGGCCCGTGGTCGACGCTGCCCTCGTCCATGGGGAAGGCGAGCACGTCCGTGGGGCCGTCGCCGCCCATCCACCGGTGGTTCAGCTCGGACATGTAGTCGATGTCGACGAGCAGCACGGACAGCTCGGCGAGCGGGTTGACCCCCATCTCGTCGAGGGCGTGCCGGGCGACGGCGAGCACGGCGTCGGTGTCGACGTCGACACCGGACTCGTTGGCGATCTCGATGGACAACTGTCTTCCTTCAGGTCGTTAGCGGCGGCGACCGGCCCGGCCACCGCCCTGGGCGGTCCGCCCGGGCACGGCGTGCACACTCTGCGCCTGCTGGTTCTCCCGCTCGGCGTCCCAGCGCGCGTACGCGTCGACGATCTCCCCGACGAGCCGGTGCCGGACCACGTCGGAGCTGGAGAGCTGGGCGAAGTGCACGTCCTCCACGTTGCTGAGGATTTCCCGGACGACCCGCAGGCCGCTGGTCGTCCCGCCGGGAAGGTCCACCTGGGTGACGTCGCCCGTAACGACGATCTTGGAGCCGAAGCCGAGCCGGGTGAGGAACATCTTCATCTGCTCGGGCGTGGTGTTCTGCGCCTCGTCCAGGATGATGAACGCGTCGTTCAGCGTACGACCGCGCATGTACGCCAGCGGCGCCACCTCGATCGTGCCCGCCGCCATCAGCTTGGGGATCGAGTCCGGGTCGAGCATGTCGTGCAGCGCGTCGTACAGCGGCCGCAGGTAGGGGTCGATCTTCTCGTTGAGCGTGCCGGGCAGGAAGCCCAGCCGCTCACCCGCCTCGACCGCCGGCCGGGTGAGGATGATGCGGTTGACCTGCTTGGCCTGGAGCGCCTGGACCGCCTTCGCCATGGCGAGGTAGGTCTTGCCGGTGCCGGCCGGGCCGATGCCGAAGACGATGGTGTGCGCGTCGATCGCGTCGACGTAACGCTTCTGCCCGAGGGTCTTGGGGCGGATGGTGCGACCACGCCGGGAGAGGATGTTGAGCGTCAGGACCTCGGCGGGCCGCTCGGCGCTGCCCTGCTCGAGCATGCCGACGGTACGCCGGACGGCGTCAGTGGTCAGGGTTTCGCCTTTCTCGATGAGTTCGAGCAGTTCGCCGAAGAGCCGCTCGGCGAGGGCGTTGTCCGCGGGAGCACCGGTGATCGTGATCTCGTTGCCCCGGACGTGCACGTCGCTGTTGACCGAACGCTCGACCAGTCGCAGGATCTCGTCACCCGCGCCGAGGAGATTGACCATGATCTTCGAATCCGGAACGGTGATCCTGGTCTGCGCCCGGGGCGGGCCGGGAGGTGGGGTGCTGGTCATAGGTCGGGCCGAGGGGCCCTGAGCCACCTGCTCTCGATCTCGGCGCCGGGCCGGTGCCACGGCGTGCTGGCGTTGCTCTCATCGTATCCGTTCAACACCGCCACCACCTCGCCCATTTCCCCGCCACGCAACCCGAACCCATCCCCCGCGATCGTGCACATTCCGACCCTGATTCGCACCTTTTCACGACATTTGTCGAGCCGACAACTACAAGATCGCGAAGCCGGCCGGGGGTCAGCCGGTGCGGAAGTCGTACCGGTCGAACGTCTCCTGGGTACGGGTGAAGCGGTACGTCGCCCAGTGCATCCGGATCACCGTTCCGTCCCCGTTCCGGGTGAGCCGGAGCAGCTCACCCACCTCCCGACCGGAGACCGTCCGGTAGACGTCCGGCCGGTCCGGCAGCGGGGCGAAGACGGCCGGCGGCTTCCCGGCCGGGTCGTCGGCGCCCCGGGCGCGCAGCGCGCCGTCGTGCCAGCTGAACACGTACTCGAAACCCTCGCCCCACCAGCGACCCAGCAGGGCGCGGATCTCCGGTGGGGCCGGCGGCCCGGGCCGCCAGGGCGTCACCTCGGCCGGGTCGTGCTCCGCCGCGGCGGCGAGCAGCCGGTGCGGCAGGTCGAACAGCTCACCCGCGGTGCCGGAGGACCCGAGCACCGCGGCGCCCATCGCGCCGGCGGTCCCGTCGCCGCCCCGGCGGCCGTAGACCGCGGCGAGGAACCCGGGCATCGCGCCGTCGTGGCCGACGTGCATGACCCGCTTGCCCTGCGGCACCAGGATCAGCCCCAGGCCGAACCCGCCGCCCCAGAGCGTCTCGTCGGTGACCGTGACCGGCCAGCGCATCTCCTCCAGTGTGGCGGGCGCGAGCACCCGGCCGGCCGCGTCGAGCGCCGCCGGGTCGGCGAGGAAGGCCGCCCAGCGGGCCATGTCGCCGGCCGTGCTCCACAGCTGCGCGGCCGGGCCGACCGCGCCGAAGTCGGTGGGCGGCTCCGGATGCGCCTCGTCGGAGTACGCGTCGACGAGGAAGCCGATGGCGGCCCGCCGGCCGGGCTCCACGGTGGTGGCGGTCAGACCCAGCGGAGTCAGCACCCGCTCGGCGAGCACCTCCGCCCAGGTGCCGCCACGCAGCCTGCCGACCAGGTGGCCGAGCAGTGCCATGCCCAGGTTGGAGTAGTGGTAGCGACGCCCCGGAGGCAGCACCCGTTCCGCCCTCGCCAGGTCCGCCAGGAGCTGGTCGGTGTCCGGCGCGCGCAGCGTGTCCCAGACGTCGCCGTACGGCTCGCGCTGCAGGCCCGCCGTGTGCGACAGCAGCCGCCGGACGGTCAGCGCGCCGTGCGCCGGCAGGTCCAGGTGCCGGCTCAGCGGGTCGTCCAGGTCGAGCAGGCCGTCGTCGCGGCACTGCATCGTCAGGACGGCGGTGAAGGTCTTGGTCACCGAGCCGATCCGGAAGCGGGTCTCCGGGTCCAGCGCGGTGTCGTTCCCGGTCCCCCCGACCGCGCACGTCCACAGCGGACGGTCGGCGCGGTGCAGGGCCGCCGAGACCGCCGGTATCCGGGCCCGCGCCTGGACCTGCCGCACCATGCGGTCCAGGCGGTCCGCCGGCGTCACGCGAGGTTCCGCGCCAGCATCGGCCCGAGCGGGGCGCCGCCGAGCAGGTGCGCGTGCACGTGGAAGACCTCCTGGCCGCCGTACGCCCCGGTGTTGAACATCAGCCGGAAGCCGTCACCGAGCAGCCCCTCGTCCTCGGCGACGGCGGTGGCCGTGGCGAGCACCTCGCCGGCGAGCCCCGGGTCGCCCTGGGCGAGGGTGGCCACGTCCGCGTAGTGCTCCTTGGGGACCACCAGCACGTGCACCGGCGCCTTCGGGCCGATGTCGCGGAAGGCGAGCGTGGTAGGCGTCTCCCGGACGACGGTGGCCGGGATCTCGCCGGCGACGATGCGGCAGAACAGGCAGTCAGGTGTGCTCACCGGGGCAGTCTAAGGAAGGGCACGGGTGGAACGCCGCCCGTAGCGGGCGAACAACCCCGGGCGCACCAGGCCGCACCGCCGGTCGCCGGGGGCCGGCCGCGCCGGGGCCGGTGGCGTCCGGGCCGGGTCCGGCGTCAACAGCGCCGCTGCGCTACGGCAGGATGGCCGCCGTGACATCACGGGCGGTGCTGGTGACGGGAGCCTCGCGGGGCATCGGGCGGGCGGTGGCGCGCGCGTTCGCGGCCGGCGGGGACCGGGTGGCGATCCACCACCGGGACTCGGCGGACCTGGCGGAGGCGCTCCGCGTCGACCTGCCCGGCGCGGGCCACGTGGTGGTCCGCGCCGACCTGGCCGACCCGGACGCCGTCCGGGTGATGGCGGACGAGGCCGCGGAACGCCTCGGCGGACTCGACGTACTGGTCAACAACGCCGGTGTGTTCGGGCCGGCGGACCCGCCCCACCCGGTGTTCGAGACCACCTACGAGCAGTGGCGGCAGCGCTGGCGGGCGGTGGTCGACACCAACCTGTTCGGCGCGGCCAACGCGTGCTGGTGCGCCGCCCAGCACATGCGGGAGCGGGGCGGTCGGATCGTCAACGTCTCCTCTCGGGGCGCCTTCCGCGGCGAACCGGGCAATCCCGCGTACGGGGCGAGCAAGGCGGGCCTGAACGCGCTCGGTCAGTCCCTCGCGGTGGCTCTCGCCCCGTACGGCATCGGGGTGGCAACCGTCGCGCCCGGCTTCGTCGAGACCGACATGACAAACGAACACCTCAAGTCGCCGCGCGGCGACGCGGTCCGGGCGCAGTCCCCGTTCAACCGGGTGGCCCGGCCGGAGGAGATCGCCGCCGCGGTCCACTGGCTGGCGTCCCCGGAGGCGGAGTGGGCCTCCGGCACCATCGTCGATCTCAACGGCGCCTCCTACCTGCGCAGCTGAGCCCGGTGACGTCGGCGTCGACGTTCTTCGCCTGGGGACTCGGCCCGGGCGCGCCCGCGGCCGGCCACCACAGGTCGCTGTGGCCCCTTTGCTCTGCTTCAACGGACGCAGCGGAATCGCCGCGAAACCTGTGCGCCGGTTGAAGCAGAGCAAAGGGAACGCGGCGGAGGGTGGGGCCGGGCCGTCCGGCCCGGTGGCGGGCGGGATCCGGTCGCCGGTGGCCTACCAGCGGCCGAGGCGGGCGGACAGCACCGCCAGGGCCGCCACCCCGGCCGTCGAGGTGCGCAGCACCGACGGGCCCAGCCGCACCGGCCGGGCACCGGCCTCCGCGAAGGCGTCCAGCTCGCGGTCGGCGATGCCCCCCTCCGGCCCGACCACCAGCACGATCTCACCGGTCGCCGGCAACCCGACCGTCGTCAGCCGCTCCTCGGCTCCCTCATGGAGGACGAACGCGGCGGCGGCACCGCCGAGCCGGCGGCCCACCTGCGTCGTCGACTCGTCCGGTGATCCGGCCACCACCGGCAGCCAGGGCCGGCGGGCCTGCTTGGCCGCCTCCCGGGCGGTCGTCACCCACTTCTCCCGGGCCCGTACGCCCCGGTCACCGCGCCAGAGGACAATCGATCGTTCGGCCGCCCAGGGCACGATCTCGTCCACCCCGACCTCGGTCATCGCCTGCACGGCCAGCTCGCCCCGGTCCCCCTTGGCGATGCCCTGCACCACGACCAGGCGGGGGACCGGCGCGTCCGCGTACCCCCGGGAGGTGATCTCGAGGTCGAGCGTGTCCTTGCCGACGGCGCCGACCACCGCGGCGGCCGTGCTGCCCCGCCCGTCGGCGAGCAGCAGTCGCTCGCCGGGCCGGAGCCGCTGCACGGTGGCGGCGTGGCGCCCCTCGGGGCCGTCCAGGGTCATCCGGTCGGCGGTGGGCAGCGAGTCGACCAGGAACAGCGGCGCGGACACGATCACCAGGCTAGCGGCCCGGCCGGTCGCCGGGCCGCGGACGGTCAGGCGTGGCCGTTGAAGGCGTCCCGCATCCGGGAGAAGAAGCCGCCCTGCTTGGTCAGCTCGGCGACCTCCTCGCCCCGGGTGCGGGCGAACTCGCGCAGCATCTTCTCCTGCTCGGCGTCGAGCTTGGTCGGGGTCCGCACGTCGAGGTGGACGTAGAGGTCACCGCGACCGGTGCCGCGCAGGTGCGGTACGCCGCGGGCGCGTAGCCGCAGCGTGCTGCCCGGCTGGGTGCCGGGCTTGACGTCCACCGGCTCCTCGCTGTCGAGCGTCTTGATGGTCAGCCGGGTGCCCAGGGCGGCCGCCGTCATCGGGACGGTGACCCGGCAGTGCAGGTCGTCGCCCTTGCGGGAGAAGACGTCGTGCGGGCGCTCGTGGATCTCCACGTAGAGGTCGCCGGCCGTGCCGCCGCCCGGGCCGACCTCACCCTGCTGCGCCAGCCGGATCCGCATGCCGTCCTCGACGCCCGCCGGGATCTTGACGGTGAGCGAGCGGCGGGTGCGCACCCGGCCGTCACCGGCGCAGGTCGGGCAGGGGTGCGGGATCGTGGTGCCGTAGCCCTGGCAGACGGTGCAGGGCCGAGCGGAGACCACCTGGCCGAGGAAGGTGCGCTGCACCGACTGCACCTCGCCGCGGCCGCCGCACGCCTCGCAGGTGGCCAGGTGGGTGCCGGCGGCGGTGCCGGCGCCGGCGCAGGTGGTGCACAGCACGGCGGTGTCGACCGTGATCGGGGCCTCGACGCCGAACGCCGTCTCGTGCAGGTCCAGCTCGAGCCGCAGGATCGCGTCAGCCCCCGGCCGGGTACGCGGGCGCGGGCCGCGGGCACCACCGGCCGCGCCCCCGAAGAACGCGTCCATGATGTCCTGGAAGCCGACGAACGGGCCGGCGCCGCCGGGGCCACCCGGACCGCCGGCACCCCCGCCACCGGGTGCGAGCGGGTCACCGCCGAGGTCGACGATCTGCCGCTTCCGGTCGTCGGAGAGGACCTCGTACGCGGCGTTGATGTCCTTGAACTTCTCCTGCGCCTCCGGATCCGGATTGACGTCCGGGTGGTACTGACGCGCCAGCTTGCGGTACGCGCGCTTGATCTCGTCGTCGGAGGCGTCCCGGCTCACACCGAGGATGCCGTAGTAGTCCCTGGCCACTGCGTTCCGTGTCCTCATGTTCGTCTCGCGTTGCGCCGGCCGCCGGCCGGAGCGGCCGGACGGTACTGCCTAGTTCTGGGCCAGCAGGTCGCCCACGTAGCGTGCCACGGCCCTCACCGTGGCGATGGTGCCGGGGTAGTCCATCCGGGTCGGCCCCAACACGCCGAGGCCGCCGACGATGGTGGCCCCCGGGCCGTAGCCGGTGCTCACCACCGAGGTCGAGCGGAGATTGTCGATCTCGTTCTCGTCGCCGATGCGGACCCGCATCGTGCTCGGCTCGACCTCCCCGATGAGCTTGAGGAGCACGACCTCCTCCTCCAGCGCTTCCAGGATGGGACGCAGCGACCCCTGGAAGTCGAGCAGGCCGCCCCGGGTGAGGTTGGCGGTGCCGGCCAGCGCGATGCGCTCCTCGTGCCGCTCGACCAGCGTCTCCAGCAGCACGGTGGAGAGCGTGGCCATGGCCGGGCGCAGCTCGGCCGAGGCCTCGTCGACCAGCGCCTGCACCAGCGGCGGCGTCTCGGACAGCCGGGTGCCGACCAGCTTCTCGTTGACCAGCCGGCGCAGGTCGGTGACGTCGTCGGCGGGGATCGGCCCCGGCATCTCGACGAGGCGCTGCTCGACCCGCCCGGTGTCGGCGATCATGACGAGCATCAGCCGGGTGGTGGAGATGGGCACCAGCTCCAGGTGGCGCACGGAGGAGCGGGCCAGGCTCGGGTACTGCACGACGGCGACCTGCCGGGTCAGCTGCGCCAGCAGCCGTACCGTGCGGTGCACCACGTCGTCCAGGTCGACCGCGCCGAGCAGGAAGCGCTCGATGGCCCGGCGCTCGGCGGGGCTGAGCGGCTTGACCCGGGACAGCCGGTCCACGAAGAGCCGGTAGCCACGGTCGGTGGGCACGCGGCCGGCGCTGGTGTGCGGCTGCCGGATATAGCCCTCCTCCTCGAGGACGGCCATGTCGTTGCGGACGGTCGCCGGGGAGACCCCGAGCTGGTGCCGCTCGACCAGCGCCTTGCTGCCGACCGGCTCCTGCGTGGCGACGTAGTCCTCGACGATCGCGCGCAGTACCGCGAGCTTGCGGTCGTCGAGACCCATGGGCCCACCTCCTGTCGCGCGTCGGCCGCCGCTGCCCGGCGCCATCCTGGCACTCGACTGTAGCGAGTGCCAGTCTACGTCGGCACCGCCCGCGCCGCGATGATCAACGTCGGGCGGATGACGCGTCCCGGCGGCGGATTCGCCAGGGCCGTTCATCCGGACATCCGGGACGGTTCTGCTCTGGTGCCCCGTTGTGCGCTCCCCCTACCGTGATCCTCATGACTGAACCACCTCGCCCTCCCGGAGCGGGAGAGCCGGACCCGACCGTCCCCGGCTCCGACGAGCCGACCACACCACTGTCCGGGGCACCGGGCCCGGGCGGCTATCCCCCGCCCGGCGGCTATCCGCCGCCCACCGGTGACGTTCCGCCGTCGGGCGGCTACCCTCCGCCCGGCGGTTATCCCCCACCCGGCGGCTACCCACCACCTGGCCCGGGCTACCCGACCGGCGGCGCCTACGGCGCCCCCGCCGGCTACGCGAACAACGAGGACAAGACCTGGGCGTTGATCGCGCACTTCGGCGGCGCGCTCGGGATGCTCGTCGGTGGCGGTGTCTTCGGCTGGGTCGCCCCGCTGGTCGCCCTGATGGCCCGCGGTAACCAGTCGCCGACCGTACGGGCCCACGCGCTCGCCGCGCTGAACTTCCAGATCATCTGGTCGGTGATCGCGCTGGTGGGCTGGATCTTCACCTGCATCATCGTCGGCTTCTTCGTCGGCGTGGCAGCGACGATCATCGGCATCGTCTTCGGCGCGATCGCCGGGGTGAAGGCCAACGAGGGCACGTTGTACCGCTACCCGATGTCGGCGAGTTTCATCAAGTGAGCACCGACCGGCCGCTCCCCCGGCCGGTCGGCGCCACTCGGGGCCGACGTGACCGGCCCCGAGCCGCGCCAATCAGGGAAGCAGGTCGCGCACGACGGCGTCGGCCAGCAGCCGGCCGCGCAGGGTGAGCACGGCCCGGCCGGCGGCGTGGTCGGCGTCGGCCAGCAGGCCGGCCGCCCGCGCGCGCTCGGCGCCGGCGCGGCCGGCCGGGTCCAGCACGTCCAGCGGCAGGCCGGAGGCGAGCCGCAGGCGCAGCATGACGTCCTCCATGTGCGCCTCGTCGCGGGTCAGCACCTCCCGCGCCAGGCCGGGTGACTCCCCCGCGGCGAGGCGCTTCGCGTACGCCGTGGGGTGCTTGACGTTCCACCAGCGCACGCCGCCGACGTGGCTGTGCGCCCCCGGGCCGAGGCCCCACCAGTCCCCGCCGGTCCAGTACAGCAGGTTGTGCCGGCACCGGGCGGCCGGCGTCCGCGCCCAGTTGGACACCTCGTACCAGGAGAAACCGGCGGCGTCGAGGGCGGCCTCCGCGGCCAGGTAGCGGTCCGCGGCGACGTCGTCGGAGGGGTACGCCAGCTCGCCGCGCCGCATCCGGGCGGCGAGCCGGGTGCCCTCCTCGACGATCAGGGCGTACGCGCTGACGTGGTCCACGCCGGCGGCGACCACCTGGTCGAGCGTGGCGGCGAAGTCCTCCGCGCCCTCCCCCGGCGTGCCGTAGATCAGGTCCAGGTTGACGTGCTCGAACCCGGCGTCGCGGGCCTCCCGCGCGGCGACCACGGCCCGGCCGGCGCTGTGCCGACGGTCCAGGATCGCCAGCACCCCGGGCGAGGCGGACTGCATGCCCAGCGAGATGCGGGTGTAGCCGGCCGCCCGCAGGGCCGCCAACGACTCCGGCGTGACCGACTCGGGGTTGGCCTCGGTGGTGACCTCGGCGTCGACGGCCAGCCCGAACGTGCGGTCGACGCCGTCGAGGATCCGGGCCAGGTCGTCGGCGGGGAGCAGGGTCGGCGTACCGCCGCCGACGAAGACCGTGTCGACCCGGGGCGGCGTGTTGTCGCGCAGCACCCGGGCCGCGAGGGCCAGCTCGGCCAGCACGGTGTCCGCGTACTCCTCGCGGCCGGCGCCGCCGCCGAGCTCGGTGGCCGTGTACGTGTTGAAGTCGCAGTAGCCGCAGCGGCTGGCGCAGAAGGGGACGTGCACGTACACGCCGAAACCGCGCGCGCCGACCGAGGTCAGGGCGGTGGTGGGCAGCGAACCGTCGGCGGGGACGGTCTCACCTTCTGGAAGGACGCCGGGCATGGCCACTAGTCTGCCCGGCATGACCTCTCCGGACGCGCTCGTGCGGGTCGCCACGGCCCGCGGGGTGACCACCCTCACCCTGGACAGCCCGCACAACCGCAACGCGCTCTCCACGCCGCTGATGACCCAGCTGCTCGACGGCCTCGCCGCCGCGGTGGCGGACGACGCCGTCCGCGTGGTCGTGCTGGACCACACCGGGCCGGTCTTCTGCGCCGGCGCCGACCTGAAGGAGACCGCCGCCGCGTACGCCAGCGGGACGGTGCCGGCCGGGATGCTGGGTGACGTGCTCGCGGCGGTCCGGGAGTGCCCGAAGCCGGTGGTGGCGCGGGTCGCCGGGCCCGCCCGGGCCGGCGGCCTGGGGTTGATCGCGGCGGCCGACCTGGCGGTGTGCGCGCAGGAGGCGACGTTCGCGTTCACCGAGGTTCGGATCGGGGTGATCCCGGCGGTGATCTCCGCGACCGTGCTGCCCCGGCTGCACCCGCGCGCCGCGGCCGAGCTGTACCTCACCGGGGACACCTTCGACGGGCGGCGGGCCGCCGAGATCGGCCTGGTGACGGCCGCGGTGCCGGCGGCGGAGCTGGACGACGCGGTGGCGGGCTACTGCGACTCGCTGGTCCGGGGCGCGCCGGGCGCCCTGGCCGGGGCCAAGGCGCTGCTGCGCCGCCCGGCCGCCGCGGACCTGCGCGCCGAGATCGCCGACCTGGCCGCGCTGTCGACCGGCTATTTCCTGTCCGACGAGGGGCGGGAGGGTGTGCTGGCGTTCCGGGAGAAGCGGCCGGCGAGCTGGGTACCGGCCGAGTAGCTGGTTTCCGCGCGCGGTGACGCGGGAAGGCCCCGTCCGCCCCTCGCCCGGCTGACCTGCGGTTTCCGCGCCCGCCACGGCGGCACGACCGTCGCGGCCACGCCCGGCGGAGCCGTCCGGAACCGGTCGGACGACTTGAGGGGCGCGACGGGGGACGTACGCTTGTCGAACTGTCAGACTGGGGGTGCAGGTGCGAACTCGGGCAGTCGTCGCGGGTGGTGTGGTCCTCGTTCTCGTCGCCGTGGTCGGGCTGTTCATCGTCCTCCGGCAGTTCGGCGACCGGCTCAGGCTGCCGCTCGCCGCGCGGACGTGCACGGTGCAGGCGGACGGCGAGGTGGCCCTGGACGCCGATCAGATGGCGAACGCGGCGACCATCGCGGCCATCGGCATCCAGCGCGGGATGCCGGACCGGGCCGTCGTGGTGGCGCTCGCCACCGCGTACCAGGAGTCGGGCCTGCGTAACCTGGCCGGCGGCGACCGCGACTCGGTGGGCCTGTTCCAGCAGCGGCCGAGCCAGGGCTGGGGCACGCCGACGCAGATCCGCGACCCGCGGTACGCCGCCAACAAGTTCTACGCGGCCCTGGCCAAGGTGCGCGGCTGGGAGCGGATGCGGGTCACCGACGCCGCGCAGAAGGTGCAACGGTCGGCGTTCCCCGAGGCGTACCAGAAGTGGGCCGACGAGTCGGAGGTGCTGACCCGCGCGCTGCTCGCGCACGCGACCGGCGCGGTCGCCTGCACGGTCGGCGACAATCCGCTGCGCCGGGGCGCGGCGGCGACCGCCGCCCTGACCCAGGGCCTGACGCTCGACTGGGGGCTCGCCACGACGGCCGCCGCGGTCAGCCTGACCGGCCTCACGCTCACGCCCGACGACGAGCGCGGCGGCTGGCGGTACGCGCACTGGCTCGTGTCGCACGCCGAGGACAACGGCGTGCGGCTGGTCCGCTTCGGCGACCGGCAGTGGACCGCCGAGAAGGGCACCTGGGACCGGGTGACGGGCACGGAACCGACCGCCCGCGTGGTGGCGGAGGTCTTCGCCGCGACCTGAGCCGGCGGCGGCGCGGGCGCGGCCTCAGCCGGCGGCGGCGCGGGCGCGGCCTCAGCCGGCGGCGGTGACGCGGCGGCGGACCTTCTCCCGGATCCACGACGGCAGGTCCTCCGCGTCGAGCAGCCGGGGCAGCAGCTCCGGTTGCAGGTTCAACGCCCGGAACACCTCGCCGATCGTCACCCCGTGCGCGGGCCGGTCCACCACCTGGACCGGGTCCCCCGCGCCGATCTCACCCTCGCGGAGCACCCGCAGGTACGCACCCGGGCGGGCGCGCACGGTGAACCGCTTGATCAGATCCGGTACGCCCCAGAACCCGGCGAACGTGGTGCACGGCGTGCGCGGCATCGTCACCTGGAGCACCACCGACCCGATCGACCACTGCTCGCCGATCACCGCGCCGGTCACGTCGACGGCGTGGGTGGTCAGGTTCTCGCCGAAGGCGCCCGGACCGATCCGCCGGTCCAGCTCGGCCGCCCACCAGGCGGCGTCCTCCTCGGCGTACGCGTACACCGCCTTGTCCGGGCCGCCGTGGTGGGCGCGCTCCCCGATGAAGTCACCGGCGAGCCCTTCCGCGCCGACGCGCACCGGGCCGGGCGCCGGGCGCTTGTCGATGCCGCTGCGGCCGCTTGCGTCGCCCGCCCACTGCGCCTCGGTCACGATGCCGAGGTTCACCGCTGCCACCCTGCCCGTCATGGCGCCCAGCCTAATCGTCCGCACCGGCCGGGGCGTCAGCCCTTGACGGCGCCGGCGACCAGGCCGGAGACCATCCGACGCTGCACCAGCAGGAAGAAGACGATCACCGGCAGGGTGAAGATCGTGGAGGCGGCCATCACCGGGCCCCACGCGGTGTCGTCCCGGCCGAAGAAGAACGTCATCGCCACCGGCAGCGTGTAGCGGTCCTGGTCGTTGATGAACGTCAACGCGAAGATCAGCTCGTTCCAGGCGGTGATGAACGAGAAGATGCTGGTGGCCACCAGTCCGGGCGCGACCAACGGAAAGAGGATCCGCCGGAAGGTCTGTGCCCGGCTGGCCCCGTCGATGGCCGCGGCCTCCTCCAGTTCCTTGGGGACCGCGGCGACGAAGCCGCGCAGCATCCACACCGCGAACGGCAGCGAGAAGCCGAGGTACGTGAGGATGAGGCTGGGCAGCGTGTTGTAGAGCCCGAGCCGCTGGACCATCAGGAAGAGCGGGATGACCAGCGCCTCCAGCGGGATCATCTGCACCACGAGCAGCATGATCAGGAAGCTGGTCCGGAGGTTGAACCGGAACCGGGCGACCGCCGTCGCGGCGAGCAAGGCGACCAGGCCGCTGAGCAGCACCGTCGCGCCGGCCACCAGGACGCTGTTGAGGAAGAAGTCGGCGAAGGTCACGCCGGGGATCAGGTTGCCGGTCAGGATCTGCCGGTAGTGCTCCAGCGTGGGCTCGCCGGGGACCGGCCGGGGGGTGCTGGAGAAGATCTCCGAACTCGGCTTCAGGGACGTGACGATCATCCAGTAGACCGGGAACGCCGCGAAGAGCGCCACCAGCAGACCGGCGCCGTTGAGGGCGAGCCGCTTCACGCGTCCTCCTCCTGCTTGAGCACCATGCGGACGTACACGCCGGTCACCACCAGCAGGATCACGGTCAGGATCACCGCGACCGCCGCGCCGAGCCCGTACTTGGGCGGCGGCGAGAAGGCCTCGGCGTACGAGTAGACCGAGAGCATGAAGGTGGAGCGGTCCTGGGTGCCCCCGGCGAGGACGAAGTACTGCGTGAAGACCTTGAAGTCCCAGATCGTGGAGAGCACGACCAGGATCCCGAACACCGGCCGCAGCAGCGGGAAGGTGACCTGCCAGAACACCTTCCACGGGCCGGCCCCGTCGACCCGGGCCGCCTCGTGCAGTTCGCCCGGCACGCTCTTCAGCCCGGCGAGCACGCTGACCGCGATGAACGGGAAGGAGTGCCACACCACCACGAGGGTGAGGATGGCGAAGAAGAGCAGGGGCGAGTTGAACCACCCGTAGCCGGTCCAGTCGCTGTGCCCGAACAGCGCCTGCGACAGGCCGTCGGGCAGCGCGTTGAACAGCCAGGTGACGAGCCCGCTGGTGTCGTCGAAGATCCACTTCCAGACGATCGTGCCGGTCAGCGCCGGAGTGGCCCAGGCCAGCATCACGCAGCTCGCCACGAAGGCGACCATCTGCTTGCCGAGCCGGTTGAGCAGCAGCCCGACCAGGGTGCCGAGGACCATCGTCAGGGCCACGTTCGCGGCGGCGAAGAGCACGGTGTTCCGCAGCACCGTCCAGAAGAACGGGTCACCGAGGATGTCGGTGTAGTTCCCCAGGCCGACCCACGGCCACTCGCGGTCGCCGCGCAGCTGCCGCACGTTGTTCAGACGGAAGAAGGACATCGCCACCACCTGGCCGAGCGGCCAGAGCAGCAGCACCGCGATGATCACCAGGCAGGGCAGGAGCAGCAGGTACGGGAGGCGGTCCACCCGGCGACGCCGCCGCGCGGGGGTCTCCCGCGCGGCGGCCGTCTCCGGCGCCTCGGTCAGCGTGGTCACTTGGCGTTGAGGATGCTTTCCATCTCCGCGGCCGCGTCGGCGGTGGCCTTCTCGACCGTCTTCTGACCCTTCATGACCGAGCTGTTCATCGCCTGGGTCACCGTCTTGGTCCGGCTGACCTCGACCCACTTCGGGGTGAGCGGCGTGAGCTTGGTGTTCTTCATGGCGGTGGCGAACGACGCCATGACCTTGTCGTTCGTGTACTTCTCGCCGCCGACCAGGTCCTGGTAGACGGGGAAGAAGCCCAGGCTCTCGGCGAACGCCTGGTCGTTCTTCTTGCTCAGCAGCACCGTCAGGTAGTCCCAGGCGAGGTCCTGGCGCTCGCTGTCCTTCCAGACGGCGACGTCGGAGCCACCGGCGAAGGCGGGGGCGGGCTGGCCGTCCGGGCCGGGGATCGGGAACGTACCCCAGACCTTCTCGATCTCCGGGTTGTCCTTCTTGATGGCGCCCTGCTGCCAGCTACCGGCGAAGGCCATCGCCGCCTTGCCGGTGGCGAACTGGGTCCGGGCGTCGATCTCGTTCCAGCCGGCGGCGGCCGGCGGGGCCACCTTGTGCACGGTCACCAGGTCGGTCCAGAACTTGACGGCCTTCTGCGCCTCGGGGGTGTTCAGGCCGGACTTCCAGCTGTCGCCCTCCTTGGTGGCGATCTCCGCGCCGGCGCCCCAGAGGAACGAGTAGAAGGGCAGCTCGGAGTTGCCGGGCACGGCGATGCCGTAGGTGCCGGGCTTCTTCGCCTGCACGGCCTTGGCCGCGGCGATCAGGTCGTCCCAGGTCTTCGGCGGCTGCACGCCGGCCTCGGCGAACCAGTCGGTGCGGTAGTAGATGCCGCGCACGCCGGCGTACCACGGCACGCCGTACTGCTTGCCGTCCAGCTGCGCGTTCTTCACCAGGTCGGGGAGGATGTCCTTGCCCTCGGCCCAGCCGCCGAACTTGCCGGTCACGTCGGCGAGCGCCTCCTGGGCGGCCCAGCCCTGGGTCTCGGTGTTGCCCAGCTCGGTGACGTCCGGTCCCTCTCCACCGGCGAGGGCGGCCTGGAACTTCTTCGGCGCCTCCAGCCAGGGAACGTACTGGACCACCACGTCGGTGTTCGGGTGCTTCTGCCGGAACTCGGCCTCGACGCCGTCCAGGAACGTCGTCTGCGCCTCGCTGCCCTCGCCCATCATCCAGACGGTCAGCTTGCTGTTGTCAGCCGCATTGTCGTCGTCGGAGCCACCGCAACCGGTCAGCACCATCGCGGCCGAGGCCACGACGGCGGTGACCGGGGCCAGCCGCTTCCACCTGTTCACGCCACTATCTCCCTCGCGCCGCTTGGCACTAACCTTCTCCGCCGCACCTTAGTACGTAAAAATCCTTTACGACAGTGGCGGCCGGGGCGAAGCGTGGCGACCGTACCGCAGGTGGCCCGCCGGCGGGCGGGACGGGACCGGGTCGAAAGCGGCCGCACCAGGACGAACGGGCGCCCGGCCAGGAGGCCGGGCGCCCGTTGTTCAGGCTGTGCGAGTTTTACCGGTGGGTGATGCCGCGGCGCCGGCCGGCGCCCACGACCAGGGCCACCGCGACGGCGGCCAGCAGGACCTGCAGCAGCAGCTCACGCCAGTCGATGCCGGCGGTGTCGGCGAAGCCGGAGGCCCGGGCGATGATCGTGCCGAGCAGCGCGGCGCCGACACCGATGAGCATGTGCAGCCAGATGGGCATGTTCTGCCGGCCCGGCACGACCAGACGGCCCAGCGCGCCGACGATCAGACCGACGATCAGCGCGGTGATGATGCCCCAGACGGTCAGCTCCACGGTCGTTCTCCTAACGGGAAGTGTGAGTCCGTGTCGGGTGGTGCTTCTGTGGTGACCCCACAGTTCCCGACCCGCCGGAAAACCAAACCGACCTTGCGGGACAGCCTGGGCCGGGAAGTACCAGACCGGGCACCCCGTCGGCCCCGCACACACGACGGGCGCCCGACCTGCCGGTCGGGCGCCCGAGGCGAGATTCAGTTGTCAGTAGCGGCCGACGCTGCGTCGTCGCCCCACCCCGGCCACCAGAGCCACGGCGATGGCGGCCAGCACAACCTGGACCAGCAGCTCGCCCCAGTCGATGCCGGCGGTCTCGGTGGCGATGCCCATGGCCCGCGCCAGCACGGTGCCGAGCAGCGCCGCACCGACACCGATGAGCATGTGCAGCCACATCGGCATGTTCTGCCGGCCCGGCACGACCAGGCGGCCCAGCGCGCCGACGATCAGACCGACGACGAGCGCGGTGATGATGCCCCAAACGGTGAGCTCCACGGTCGCCCTCCTTCACGAATTGTGTCCACCGTGGTGGTGTTCCTGTCGTGCCCCCTCAATGCCCGACCCGTCGGAAGCCCAAACCGACTCACACCACGGCGATCTCCTCGTTCGTCGATGGCCTCCCCTGCGTCGATTCCCGCCTGAACGGCATCGGCGCAGGTGAGGGCGCTGTCGCTCGGGTACGTCGTCGCGCCGGCCGATCGCCGGCGGCGGTCACTTCTTGCCGGGTGCCTTGCCGTCGCCGGAGTCGGAGGAGAGCGCGGCGATGAAGGCCTCCTGGGGGACCTCCACGCGGCCCACCATCTTCATCCGCTTCTTGCCTTCCTTCTGCTTCTCCAGCAGCTTGCGCTTCCGGCTGATGTCACCGCCGTAGCACTTCGCCAGGACGTCCTTGCGGATCGCGCGGATGGTCTCCCGGGCGATCACCCGGCTGCCGATGGCCGCCTGGATCGGCACCTCGAACTGCTGGCGCGGGATGAGGTTCCGCAGCTTCGCCGCGATGCTGGTGCCGTAGTTGTACGCCTTGTCCTTGTGCACGATCGCGCTGAACGCGTCGACCGGCTCACCGTGCAGGAGGATGTCGACCTTCACCAGGTCCGACGACTGCTCGCCGGAGGGCTCGTAGTCCAGCGACGCGTACCCCTTGGTGCGGCTCTTGAGCTGGTCGAAGAAGTCGAAGATGATCTCCGCGAGGGGCAGCGTGTAGCGCAGCTCCACCCGATCGGCGGACAGGTAGTCCATGCCGAGCAGGCTGCCCCGGCGGCCCTGGCACAGCTCCATCACCGCGCCGACGTAGTCGTTCGGAGTCAGCACGGTGGCCCGCACGGTCGGCTCGTACACCTCAGCGATCTTGCCGGTGGGGTACTCGCTGGGGTTGGTCACCACGACCTCCTCCCCGTCCTCCTGGAGGGCCCGGTAGACCACGTTCGGCGCCGTGGAGATCAGGTCGAGGTTGAACTCCCGCTCCAGCCGCTCCCGGATGATCTCCAGGTGCAGCAGGCCGAGGAACCCGCAGCGGAAGCCGAAGCCGAGCGCCCCGGAGGTCTCCGGCTCGTACGTCAACGCGGCGTCGTTGAGCTTCAGCTTGTCCAGCGCGTCACGCAGGTTCGGGTAGTCGGACCCGTCGATCGGGTAGAGGCCGGAGTAGACCATCGGCTTCGGGTCCTTGTAGCCTCCGAGCGGCTCGCTCGCCGGCCGGGAGTTGATGGTGACCGTGTCACCGACCCGGGACTGCCGGACGTCCTTCACACCGGTGATCAGGTAGCCCACCTCACCGACGCCCAGCGCGTCGGCCTTCACCATCTCCGGGGAGATGACACCGATCTCCAGCAGCTCGTGGGTGGCGCCGGTGGACATCATCTTGATCCGGTCCCGGGCGCTGATCCGCCCGTCGATCACCCGGACGTACGTGACCACGCCCCGGTAGACGTCGTACACCGAGTCGAAAATCATCGCCCGCGCGGGCGCCTCGGCGTTCCCGACCGGCGGCTTGAACTGCCGGACGATCTCGTCGAGCAGGTACGGCACGCCCTCGCCGGTCTTGCCGGAGACCTTGATGCAGTCCGCCGGGTCGCCACCGATGAGGTGGGCGAGCTCCTCGGCGTACTTCTCCGGCTGCGCCGCCGGCAGGTCGATCTTGTTGAGGACCGGGATGATGTGCAGGTCGTTCTCGAGCGCCAGGTAGAGGTTCGCGAGGGTCTGCGCCTCGATGCCCTGGGCCGCGTCGACCAGCAGGATCGCGCCCTCACAGGCCGCGAGGGACCGCGACACCTCGTACGTGAAGTCCACGTGCCCCGGCGTGTCGATCATGTTGAGCACGGCGGTCTCGCCGGCCCGGTCGCCCTCGCGGATCGTCCACGGCATCCGGACGGCCTGGCTCTTGATCGTGATGCCGCGCTCGCGCTCGATGTCCATCCGGTCGAGGTACTGCGCACGCATCTGCCGGGGGTCGACCACGCCGGTGAGCTGCAGCATCCGGTCGGCCAGGGTCGACTTCCCGTGGTCGATGTGGGCGATGATGCAGAAGTTCCTGATCCGCCCGGGGTCGGTGGCACCAGGAGCATTCGCGCCGGGATCGAGCGTCGGTGGCACAGCGGTCCGTTCTGGTCGGCTGACGTTGAGCAGGCCGGCGTCGCCGGCCCCCTCTATGCTCCCACGTCGCCCCCGCGTGCCCGCTGCGCGGGCGAACCCCGCTCCGCCAGCGGGGCGCACCGGCCAGCGGCAGCCGGCCGACGGGGTGCGTGCCGGCGGCCGGCGGGCCGCGGTCGGCGCGAAGCGCCGGACGACGGCCGGCCGTCGTCACTCGCCGGGCGGCTCCACGAACAGGGCGGCGAGCTTCGGCAGCCGGCGGCGGGCCTCGTCCTCGTCGTCGAAGTCCCAGAAGTCGTTCAGATCCGGCACCGGGACCGGGTCACGCTCCGCCGGGAGGTCGGTTGCGGTCGCCTTCCGGTACGCCTCCCACGGCACCGTCAGCATCTGCTCGCAGGCGAACTCCTCGCCGGAGAGCGACGCGGCGCGCACCTGGGGCACCTCGGCCAGCGAGTCGGGATCGGCGACCGACCGGGCGAAGACCGCCCGACCCTGGGTCATCAGCCAACCCCGGAAGTGGTGGAAGCCGTCGTCGGAGACGCCGCCGTTGATCAGGTACGCCGCACCCCACAGATCCACCCGGTGCGACGCGGCCAGCACGCGGGCCTGGTGGCGCGCGTACCCGACGATCTCCTCCGGCTCCCGTTGCGCGAGCAGGGCGACCGCCCGGGCGGCGACCGCGTGCGGCTCTCCCCCGCCCCCGGCGCGGGCCTGGTCGATCAGCTGCCAGAAGTCGTCGGTCCTCATGGCCTGGCAGTCTCCCAGACGCCGGTGCCGGCCCCCGCCGGCAGCGGGAACGGCACGGCGAGCCGCGGGTAGCGGCGCCGCAGCTCGGCCGGTTCACCGGCGGCGGTCGCCGACACGCCGAGCAGCGCCCGGAAGTCATCGGACCCAATCACCCGGGCAGTATCCCCGTCGCGTACGACACTGAAGGGGTGACCAGCTCACCGCCGTACCCGATCACCACCCGCCGGCCCGGGTGGTCGGAGCTGCCGGTCGGCCTGCGGGCCGCGCTCGCCGACCGCCTCGGCGCCCCGGTGGTCGCGGCCACCGCCGCCGCCGACGGCTTCACCCGCGGGTACGCCGGGGTGCTCACCGCCGCCGACGGCGGGCGGGTCTTCGTCAAGGCCGCGCCCGGGAATTCGCACCTGGCCGACTGGTACGCGCGGGAGGCCGCGGTCCTCGACCGGCTCCCGCCGGGGATACCGGCGCCCGGCCCGCGCTGGACGCTGCACGAGGCGGGCTGGTTCGCGCTCGGCCTGGGCGTAATCGACGGGCACCCGCCCCGGCAGCCCTGGGAACCGGCGGAGCTGGCGGCGACGCTGGCCACGTACGCCGATGTCGCCGCCCTGCTGGCGGCGCCGCCCGCCGACCTCACGGCGCTCGACCCGCCCCACCTGGCCGACCTGGCCCGCGACGACATCCTCCGCTGGGCTGACGTGGCGGCGGGTCGGGAGCCGCTGCCGGCGCTCCCCGCCCGCCTCCAGCGGCGGCTGCCCGAGCTGGTCGCGCTGGAGTCCCGCCTCCCGGCGTACGCCGCCGAGGCGACCGGGCTGATCCACGGCGACCTGCGCCCCGACAACATCCTGCTCGACGCGGACGGGCGGGCGTGGTTGTGCGACTGGACCTGGCTCTGCCACGGTCCCGCCTGGTTCGACCTGGTGACCCTGCTCCTCGGCGGGTACGCCCCCGGGCCGGAGGCCGGGCCGGCGGCGCTCGCTCCCGCCGGTGCGGCTCCGGTACCCGACGCCGAGGGGCTGGACGCCGCCTTCGCCGAAGGGCTGGACGCCGCCTTCGCCGAAGGGCTGGACGCCGCCTTCGCCGCGCACCCGGCCGCCGCCGGCGCGCCGCTGGACGCGCTGGACGTCACGTTGGCCGCCCTGGCCGGCTACTTCCTCACCACCGCGTCGACGACGCCGCCGACCGCCACCGAGCGGCTGCCGCTCCACCAACGCCGCAGCGGCGACCGGGCGCTCGCCTGGCTCGCCCACCGCCAGGGCTGGACGTGAGCCACCAGAGCCGGGCACCTCGGCGTGACCAGGCCGCCCGGCCAGCGTTGTCGTGGCGCCCGGAGTGCCGACCGGCACGAGTGGCCGGGAGGCGTTTTGGTCCGTCCCCGGGCGACCTGGTAGCCTGGCTCTTCGCGCAGCGATGACGCATGCTCGCGGCGCGTGGAACCAGACCAACCCGAGCTATCAAGACGAGGCTGTCGCGTGGCGAACATCAAGTCCCAGATCAAGCGCAACCGGCAGAACGAGAAGCGCCGGCTGCGTAACAAGTCGGTCAAGTCGTCGCTGAAGACCGCCATTCGCAAGTTCCACGAGGCCGCCGAGGCCGGCGACGTCGACCAGGCCACCGTGCTCATGCAGGAGGCCACCCGCAAGCTGGACAAGGCCGCCAGCAAGGGCGTGATCCACGCCAACCAGGCCGCGAACCGCAAGTCCGCCATCGCCAAGCGCGTGGCGTCCTTCTCCGCCTGACCCGGCGTCTGAAGACCTGACCGGAAGCCCCGGGCGACCTGCCCGGGGCTTCGGCCTGTCCAAGATCTTCGAAGGTCTGCCTCAGGACGGCGTGGTGCGACTGTGTCACGAAGGCCGCGGGTCGAGCCGGTTCCGCTGGGTCAGGGCGCGGTTGGCGGTGTCGGTTCGCGGAGCGAGGGCGGCAGGGGCTTGCCCGGCGTGGACGAGACGACGACGCCGGGCACGCTGTGCCGGATCCAGTCGACGCGGGCGGTGCCGACCGCCGGTTCCATCTGCCGCCGGAAGCGGTCCCGCTCCTGCTCGGGCACGAGCGCCGCGGAGCGGACGACCCGTGCGGCCACCAGGTCGTTGAGCTTCACCATCACCGCGACCGTCGCGGGCAGGACCAGCACGGCCCACCAGGTGACCAGTTCGGCGAGGGCGAGCAGCGCGGCGAGGGCGACGGAGCCCTCGAAGAAGATGAAGCAGAGCACGCCGCCCGGGTTGACGAACCGCAACCCGAGAACGCGGGCGTAGAGCGGCCGGTACCGCTCCTCGTCGGCCGCCACGGTGGCCCACGTCCCGCGCATGGCTCCGGTCACCGGGCGCCGCCCTGCCGTGCGGCCGCGACCGAGAAGACCGCCTTCTCGAGGGCGTACGCCCGGTCGTCGGAGCCGCCCTTCACCGCCGCGTTGCACTCGGCGGCGGCCTGCATGGCGTCGACGAGCCCCTCCGGCGTCCAGCCGCGCGCCTGCCGCTGCGCCCGCTCGATCTTCCACGCCGGCATGCCGAGGGTGCTCGCCAACTGGTACGGGCTGCCCCGCCCGGCGGAGGCGACCCGCGCCACGGTGCGCACGCCGTCGGCGAGGGCGTCCGCGATCGGCACCGGGTCCACGCCGACGTGCAGCGCCCAGCGCAGCGCCTCCAGCGCGGCCGGGACGTCCCCGACCATGGTGGCGTCGGCGACCGTGAAGCCGCTCACCTCGACCCGGCCCCGGTAGTAGCGGGCCACCGTGTCGGAGCTGATCTTCCCGTCGGTGTCGGCCATCAGCTGGGAGCAGGCGGCGGCCAGCTCACGCAGGTCGTTGCCGACGGCGGCGATGAGCGCCTCGGCGGCGTCGTCGGTGCACCGGCCGCCGGCCCGGCGGATCTCGTCCCGCACGAAGGCCACCCGCTCGCGGTGGCCCTTCAGCTTGGTCGCCGGGACGACGGTCGCGCCGGCCGCCTTCAGGCCGTCCGCGAAGGCTTTGCCCTTGGCACCGCCCAGGTGGAGCACGACCAGGTGGACGTCCGGGTCGGGGTTCTTCGCGTACGCGAGCAGCGCGCCCGTCAGGTCCTTGCGCGCGTCCTGGCCGGATCGGAGGACGAGCAGTCGCGGCCCGCCGAAGAGGGACGGGCTGAGCATCTCCGCGATCTCACCGACGGTCAACGTGCCGGCCTGGTACTCGCGGACGTCCACGTCGGGATCCACGCTGCGGGCGCGGGCGATCGTCTCGGTGACCGCGCGCGTGGCGAGCAGCTCCTCGTCGCCGAGGACGAGCACAATGGGAGCGAGGCTGACGGCGGTCACGCCGCCCATATTCGCACGGCCGGCCGCCTGCGCCAGCCTGGTCGTCCGGACTCCGCTCGCGGACCCCGCACTCAGCGCAAATCCAGACATTTATCTCTACTGCCGTCAACTTTGACAATAGGCCTAGGCGGGTCGTTCCTGATCCTGGCCTCGCGTGACCACGGCGAGGCCGGACGGCCGGACCACCACCGCCACGTCACCGTCGACGTCGGTGCGCAGCACCCGGGCGCCGGCCCGCGCGAGGCGGCCCAGCACGGCCGGGTTCGGGTGCCCGTACGTGTTGCCCGCCCCCACCGGTACGAGCGCGACCGCCGGACGGACCGCGTCGAGGAAGGCCGGATCCTGGTACGCCGACCCGTGGTGAGCGACCTTCAACACGTGCGTCCGGAGCCCGCCCGGCGGGGGCCGGTCGAGCAGAGCGCGCTGCTCCTCGGTCTCCGCGTCCCCGGCGAGCAGGATCCGCACCCCGCCGACCGTGGCGAGCAGTACCAGGGAGTTGTTGTTCGGGTCCGAGCGGGTGCCCCGCAGCGGATAGGGCGGTCCCACCACGGTCAGCTCGACACCGCCGGCCCGGTAACGCCAACCGGCCGGGACGGTCACCAGGTCCGCGGGTGCAGCCGCCGCCTCGGCCCGTACCAGGTCCCGCCCGGCAGCCGGTTCGGGCCAGGACGGAATCAGGACCGTGGTGACGCGGCGTCCCCGGAACACGCCCGCGAGGCCGCCGGTGTGGTCGACGTGGAAGTGGCTGACCACCAGCAGCGGCACCTCCCGGACGCCGAGCCCGCGCAGGCACCGGTCTGCTGCGGCGGGATCCGGCCCGGCGTCCACCACGACCGCCCGCCCCGGACCGACCGGCAGCACCACCGTGTCGCCCTGCCCCACCGCGCACGCGGCGACCACCCAACCTGCCGGCGGCCACCCGGACGCCACCAGGCGCACCGGCAGGGCGCCGAGCACGGCGGCGACGGCAACCACGGCCACCAGCCGGCGGGCCACCGGGCGCCGGGCCGCCACCAGCAGCCCCAGGGTCAGCCCGGACAGCAGCAGGGCCCCGGCCGCACCGTCCGGCCACGGCAGCGTTCCCGCCGGCACGCGGGCCCCGTGGTGCGCGACGGTGACCAGCCACCACGCCGGCCAACTCGCCAGCCACGCGAGAAACCCGGCCCCGGCCGGCCAGAGCGGTGAGAGCGCCGCCGCCACCACGCCGAGCACCGTGGCGGGTGCGATGGCGGGCACCGCGAGCAGGTTCGCCGGAACGGCCACCAGGCTGACCGTGCCGGAGATCCCCGCTACGACCGGCGCGCAGGCGAGCTGCGCGGCGGCGGGTACCGCCACCGCCTCGGCGACGCCGGCCGGCACCCGGCGGCGGCGTAGCGCGTCCCGCCATCGCGGGGCGAGCAGCAGCAGCCCGCCGGTGGCCAGCACGGAGAGGGCGAAGCCGGCGTCACCGGCCAGCTCCGGGTCGACGAGCACCAGTACGGTCACCGCCGCGGCCAGCGCGGGCAGCGCCGCCCGCGGCCGGCCGACCGCCAACGCGGCGAGCCCGATCGCGCCCATCGTGGCCGCCCGGACCACGCTCGGCGACGGGCGGACCAGGATCACGAAACCGACCAGCGCGACCGCGCAGAGACCGGCGGCGAGCCAGGGACCCGCCCGCCCCCAACGGGCGAGCAGCAGCACCGCGCCCACGATGATCGCCACGTTGGACCCCGAGACCGCCGTGAGGTGCGTCATCCCGGTGGCGAGGAAGTCCTCCTCCACGGTGGACGGCAACCGGCTGGTGTCACCCACCACCAGCCCGGGCAGCAGGCCGCCCTGCTCGTCCGGCAGCGGGTCGCAGGCGTCCTGGAGTCCGGCGCGAAGCGCACCGGCGGCCCGCTGGGACGTCGGCGGCGCTCCATGCTCGGCCGGAGGTCGCGTGGAGCGCAGTACAGCGGCGGTCAGGTCGCCGCCGCGCGGAGGAGCCAGTCGGCCCTCGGCGGTCAGCCGCTGCCCGGGCAGCAGTCCCCGCCAGGCCGGATCGGTGGCGAGGACGAGAACCCGCACCCGCGCCTCGACGCTACCGCCGTCCGGCCCGACGAAGCGGGTCGACTCCACCGGGACCAGGAACATGGCGGGTCGTCCGGGGACGCCGCGTACCGCGCGGGGATCGTCCCGGACGACCAGGTCGGCGGTGACGGTGGCACCGGACTCCACCAGGGCGCGGACCGGTGCCGCGTCCCGCACGGCAACCCGCGCGGCGGTGGCGCTCGCCCCGCACACCACGCCGAGCAGCACGGCGACGGCGATCCAACCGTGCCGGCGCACGGGCGCGGCCGGCCGGCCAAGGCGGCCGAGCAGGTGCAGCGCGCCGGCACCGGCCGCCACGGCGGCGACCAGCGCGACGAGGACCGCCGTCCGGGCGCCGAGCTGCAACCCGGCCAGCGCCGACAGCCACGCGGTGACCGCCAGACCGGCGAGCCGCAGATCCGGTACGTCCTGGGTGCCCGGCGGTTCACGGTGGCCGGTCACACCGTCACCAGGTCCTTGAGCTGCTCGTACCGTGCGTCGCCGATGCCGTCGACCTGGCGCAGGTCGCTGACCGACCGGAAGCCGCCCTGCTGGTCCCGGTGGCTGAGGATGCGCTGCGCGAGCACCGGCCCGACCCCGGGCAGCGCGTCGAGCTGCGCCAGCGTCGCGGTGTTCAGGTTCACCTTGCCGCCCGCTCCCGGCACGGCGCCCGCGGCCGGCCCGGCCGGAGCCACGCCGGGTGGTGCGGCGACCCCGACGAGGATGAGCTCCCCGTCGGCGACCTTGCGGGCCAGGTTCAGCAGGGCCACGTCCACGCCCGGCAGCGCTCCCCCGGCCGCCTGCACGGCGTCGGCGACCCGGGCACCGGCCGGTACGCGCACCAGCCCCGGCCGGCGAACCTTTCCGGCGACCGCCACCACCAGCTCGCCCCCGGGCGTCGCCGACGGCTCGGACCCGGCGAGGGCGGACGGCCCGACCGAATCCGCCACTGGTGCGACCGGCTCAGCCTGCGGACGCGAGCGCCACGCCCAGAACGCGGCGCCGAGTACCACCAGGACAGCGACGACGGCCAGCACTCGTACGCCGCGCCGCCCCGGATCGAACGCCCCCGGCCCAGGTAACCGCGAAGGGCCGTCACCGTCGTCCTGCCCGGCCGGAATCGCCGCGTTCCGTGGGTGACCCGAATCCATCGGTGTGAGGGGTTCGGCGTCGGACGGCGGGCGCGGGTTGACGGTGATCGACAGGACGTCGTCCACCTGCCCGGGCGATGGTGGGGGCCGGCCGGTACGCACGCCGGCCAGGTCGCCTCCACCGGGCGGCACGCCGGTCGGGAGAGGACGACCCTCGACCGCGCCCCGCCGGGTACCGGCCGAAACCGGCGCCGCCACATCCACCGCCGGCAGCACCCGGTGCAGTCGCTCCCGCACCACCGCCTCCTCGTCGTACGACACGGGGGTGAGGCTAGGCCGCTACCGCGCGGGTCGGCGGTCTCCGACCTCAGGATCTGTGGACGAACGGGCCACTGTGGACGACGCCCCGATCATGCCCCACATCTGGTATGGCGGGCGCTCATCCGATCCGTTGCGCAGCTGATCACGGACGTCGACCGCTGGTGACAGAAGCCACGCCCCCGCCCACCCACAGCCCAGGCAACCATCCATCGTCATATTCGCCCATAAGGTGCTATTTTGGACACCGTGGTGAAGGTGGATGTGGTGGTGACGGGGCGCCGGCGCGTTCGAACGCGGGGCGGCCGATGGCGCGCTCGTCTGCTGCGCACCGCCGGTACAGTAGCCATGGCCGCCGCATGCGTCGTGGCGCCGGCGGGTCCGGCGCAGGCTCAGACCGAGTGCACGGCAACCCTGTGCGTGCTGGAACCGACCGGCCCGGAAGCGCTGCGGGTGGACCCCGGGTCCATTCAGGTCACCGGCTCGATCCTGGTCAACTCCACCAACACGACAGCGGCGCGGGTCTACAGCGGTGGGTCGGTGACCGCTACCGGAACAATCGGCGGCCCCCGCGCCCCTGCCGGGTTCGTCGGCTCCTTCAATCCGACCCCGACAAACCGGCCCGCCGGGACCGACCCGTACTCCGCCCTGATCCTGTGTCCGGCCTCTCCCGCCTGCCCGGCCACTCCGCCGACCCCGTACCCGAGCGTGATCCGCTCCGGCGGCACCGCGACCGCCAACCCCGGCGTCTACCGCTCCATCGAGGTCAGCAGTGGTGGCCGGTTGACCCTCAACCCGGGCACCTACGTGGTGACGGAACGACTCCTCGTCACCGGATCGGGTAGCCGGTTGACCGGCACCGGTGTGACGATCTACCTGGCCTGTTCGACCTACCCGACGCCGTGTTCGGCGAACGCGTCCGGCGCGTTCTACGCCAACGAAGCCGGCGCCACCGTCACCATCAGCGCCCCCACCACCGGCGCATACTCGTGCCTGTCGCTGATCTCCGACCGCAACAACGCCGGTCAGGTCAGAATCACCGGCGCGGGCGCGGCCACCACCGCCGGTGGCGTCTACCTGCGGTCGGCGAAGCTGCTGGTCGACACCGGCTCGGCCAACCTCACCAGGGCCGTGGTCGACACCGTCGAAACCAAGAACAGCGGCGCCCTGCTGAGAATCATTCCGACCGGTTCTCTGTCGGTCACCGTGCCCGGCACCCGGGACTACGGCAGCACGCCACCCGGTCAGACGATCAGCGGCCTGCTCGGGACCGTGACCGTCACCGACCAGCGATGCCAGACTCCGTCCTCCTGGACGGCGACCGTGACAGCGACCAACTTGTCCACCGGCGGCGCCACGGGAACCATCTCCCGGAGCAACGTGGCCTACTGGTCCGGGCAGGCTGTCACGACCACCGGCACCGGCACGTTCACCCCCGGACAACCCACCTCCGCGCAGGCACAGTCACTGGGCAGTCCACGCACGGCGTTCACCGTGACCGGTGGCGACCGCAACACCACCGCGACCTGGAACCCCACGCTGCGAATCACCGTCCCGCCCGGTGCCGTCGCCGGCCGGTACACCGGCACGATCACCCACTCGGTGGCGTGAAGAACCAGGTACCTCGTGGCGCGCCCTGCCCTACCGCCCGCGATGTCGTCGACGACCGCTGACCAGCACCTTCGCCGGCCGGGCCGGGCACACTGACGGGGCATCCCGTCGGCCGGCCCGCGTCGGAACCGCCCAACGGCCCGGCCCGCGTCGGAACCGCCCGACGGCCCGGCCCGCGGCGGTGCGGCCCGACGGGCCGCATCAGCGGAGGGGCCCCGGGCGGCGGTGCACGACGACGCAGGCCAGGCCCGGTCCGGCGTGCGCGGCGACCACCGCGCCGGCCTCGGAGACGTACGTGTCGTGCAGGCGGTCGCCCAGCCGGGCGGCCAGCGCCTCCCGGAGCGCCTCGGCGCGCTGCGGGGCGGCCAGGTGGTGCAGGGCGAGATCCACGTCCGCGTCGCCGGCCGCCTCGACGGCCAGGTCGACCAGGCGCGCGACGCCCCGGCTGGCGGTGCGCACCCTGTCCTTCAGGACGATCGCGCCGTCCGGCATGTGCATGATCGGCTTCACCGAGAGGGCGGTGCCGAGCAGTGCCGAGGCCGCGTTGATCCGGCCGCCCCGGCGCAGGAACTCCAGCGTGTCGACGTAGAAGAAGACCGTGGTCCGGGCGATGGCGTCGTGCGCGGCGTCGCGTACGCCGGACAGGTCGGCACCGCTCGCGGCGGCCGTGGCGGCGGCGACCGCCGGGAAGCCGGTACCCATTCCGCAGGAGCGGCTGTCCACCACGGCCACCCGATCGCCGATGTCGGCGGCGGCCAGCCGGGCGGCCTCGACCGTGCCGGACAGCTCCGCCGACAGGTGGACCGACACGATCCCCTCGGCGCCGTCGTCGAGAAGCCGGCGGTACGTCGCCGCGAACTGCTCCGGAGCCGGCCGGGAGGTGCTGACCGACACCCGCCGGCCGCTGAGCGCGCGGGTGGCGTCGGCCGGGAAGGTCTCGACCCCCTCCAGCCCCTCCACACCGTTCAGCACGACGGTCAGCGGCACCACCGTCGGCCGGTGGGCGGCCAGCAGCTCGGGGGGAAGGTAGGCGGTGGAGTCGGTGACGACCGCGACGGGCATGCCGGAACGCTAGCCGATCTCGGCGGGGATCGCCGAGGCCGTACCATCGCCAGCCCGGACGGCAACGACGACCGCCGGCGCGGCCGGCCGGGGTCAGACCGGGTCGGTGACCGGCGCGGAGATGAACCCGACGTTGTGTGCCCGCAGATGCCAGCCCCGGGCGCCGTCGTGGCGCAGCTCCGTCCAGTGGCAGTTCTGCAGGGAGCCGACCGCTCGCAGGACGTTGTGGTCCCAGCCGAGCAGCTGGCCCACGCCCTGCCGGGCGCCGCCCCCGTGCGTGGTGACCACGACGGTGCCGCCGGGCACCGCGTCGGCGGCGTCCTGGAACGCGGCGCCGAGCCGCTTGCCGAGGTCGTCGAGGGTTTCGATGCCGGCGCCCGGGTCCGGGTCACCGGCCCGCCAGCGGGCGTACTCGTCGGGGTAGCGCTCGGCGGCGTCGGTGAGGGCGAGGCCCTGCCAGAGCCCGAAGTGCCGTTCGCGCAGCCGCGCGTCGGTCCGGACCGGCAGCCCGGTCAGCGCCGCCAGCGCGGCGGCGGTGTCCGCGGCGCGGCTCAGGTCGCTCGCGACGATAACGTCCGGACGCAGCGCGGCGAGCAGCGGCGCGGTGCTGCGGGCCTGTTCCCGCCCGACGTCGTTCAGCGGGACGTCGGTCTGCCCTTGCACGCGGCCGGTGGCGTTCCAGTCGGTGTTGCCGTGCCGCCAGACGATCAGCCGGGTCATTCGGCGGCGGCGCCGGACTCGGCGGCGGCGAGGTCCCGGTCCACGAACGGGATCTGCGGGCAGTCCTTCCAGAGCCGGTCGAGGGCGTAGAACTCGCGCTCCTCGGTGTGCTGGACGTGCACGACGACGTCGACGTAGTCGAGCAGCACCCAGCGGCCGCCGCGCTCCCCCTCGCGCCGGACCGGCTTGGCCTTCTCCGGCAGTTCGAGCAGCCGCTCCTCGATCGCGTCGACGATGGCGAGCACCTGGCGCTCGTTGGGGGCGGCGGCGAGCAGGAACGCGTCGGTGATGGCGAGCTGGTCACCAACATCGATGATGACGATGTCCTGTGCCTTCTTGTCGGCGGCGGCCTGCGCGGCGGCCGTCGCCAGCTCGTGAGCGCGTTCGGAAACTGTCACCGTTCTCCTTCGATCATCCGTGCGACCCCTCCAAGCCTCTCACACACCGGCGCGTTCCGACCGGTCAGTTACCGTGCGTCGAGGGTACGAACAACCGCATAGCGGGACAGATCACGCCCGATAGAGCCGGCGCTTGGCGATGTACTGCACCACACCGTCGGGGACCAGGTACCACACCGGCTCGCCCCGGGCGACGCGCTCGCGGCAGTCGGTCGACGAGATGGCCATCGCCGGCACCTGCACCAGGCTCACCGTGTCGGCGGGCAGGTGGGCGTCGGACAGGACGAAGCCGGGCCGGGTGACACCGACGAAGTGGGCCAGCTCGAAGATCTCGTCCAGGTCCTTCCAGGAGAGGATCTTCGACAGGGCGTCCGCGCCGGTGATGAAGAAGAGCTGGGCCTTCGGGCCGTACTCGGCGTGCAGGTCGCGAAGCGTGTCGACGGTGTAGGTGGGGCCGCCCCGGTCGATGTCGACCCGGCTGACCTGGAAGCGGGGGTTGGAGGCGGTGGCGATCACCGTCATCAGGTACCGGTCCTCGGCGGGGCTGACCGGCTCGTCGGCCTTCTGCCACGGCTGGCCGGTGGGGACGAAGATGACCTCGTCCAGCCCGAAGCGGTCGGCCACCTCGCTGGCCGCGACCAGGTGCCCGTGGTGGATCGGATCGAAGGTGCCGCCCATGATCCCGATCCGCCGGATGTCTTCCTCCACCCCGCGATCCTAGGCCGGGCCCCCGCCCGGCCGTCCCCGGCCCGTCCGGCCGGCACGGGCGGACCCGCGCCGGCCGGAACCGGTCAGGCCGCGGCGGCGGCGACGGCCGTGCGGGCGACCAGGGCGCGTCGCAGGTCGTCGTCCGCGTCGACGACGCGGCGGCGCAGACCGGGCGTGAGGTCGTCGCGGGCGAGCAGCGCCGCGACCGCCTCCCGGGTGGTCTGCGCGACGGCGTAGCGCGGGAACGCCAGGGCCGCGATCCGGTCGGCCACCCAGGGCGTACGGCGCTGCGCGGCGGCCGGCATGTCGGCGAAGTAGCGCGTCACGTACGGGCTGGTCAGCTCGGCCTGCTCCGGCTGCCAGAAGCCCTCGGCCGTGGCCTCGACCAGCCGGTTGGACAGCTCCGTGCCGGCGACGACGATCTCCCAGGCGGCCTGCTTGGCGGCCGGGTCGGGCAGCGCGGCCCGGCAGCGGGCGGCCCGCTCGGCGCCGGCCGCGCTCCGGTCGGCCGCCGCCTCGGCGGTGATCTCCGCCGGGCCCGCCGCCCCGAGCACCACCAGCCGGCCCAGCACCGCCCAGCGCAGCTCGGCGTCGACGGCGAGCCCCGGCGGCACGTCCCGGCCGGCCAGCCAGCCGGTCAGCAGGTCGGCGTCGGTGGTCGCGGCGATCCAGCCCCGGGCCGCCGCGAGCTGCAACGACCCGCCCGCGGGAGCGGTGTCCAACAGGTGGCGGCAGGCCCCGGAGACGCGGACCAGGGCGGCCTCCCGGGCGAGCGGATCGAGATAGCGGTCGACCAGCGAACGGCTCAGCGTGAGCACGTCCTCGGCGATCACCACCTCGGTCTCCGCCGGCAGCGCGGCGGTGATCAGCCCCACCAGGGCGGCGACGGGTCGCTCCCCGTCGGCCGCGGCGTCCAGCGCCTCGCCCCAGAGCAGCGCCCGCGCGAGCGGGTCCGGCAGGCCGGGCAGCACCAGGGGCACGGCGTCCGCCGAGGCCGGGTCGAGGCGGATCTTGGCGAACGTCAGGTCACCGGCGTTGGGCAGCAGCAGCCGGGCGGCCGGGGTTCCGGCCAGGTCGGCGAGCACCGTACGGCCGCCGTCGGCGGCTGGATCCAGGTCGACCTCGGTGTGCGCGACGGAGCCGTCGGCCGCGTACCGGGCGACGCCGATCCGGTGCGGGCGCAGCACGGGGTGGGACTCGGGGGCGGTTTGCACCACCGCCACCTCGGCGTAGCGACCGTCGGCGTCGACGGCGACATCGGCGCGCAGCGTGTTGACCTGCGCCGTGCGCAGCCACCGGTCGGCCCAGCCGGTCAGGTCGCGCCCGCTCGCCGTGGACAGGCTGCCCAGCAGGTCGGCGAGGGTGGCGTTGCCGAACCGGTGCTTCGCGAAGTGGGCGTTGAGGCCGGCCAGGAAGGCGTCGTCGCCGAGCCACGCCACGAGCTGCCGCAGGACGCTGGCGCCCTTCGCGTACGAGATGCCGTCGAAGTTGAGCAGGCCCTCGGCGGCGTCGCGCACCTCCTGCGGCGCGACCGGGTGGGTGGACGGGCGCTGGTCGGCCGCGTACCCCCAGGCCTTGCGCTTCATGGCGAACGTCGTCCACGCGTTGTCGAAGCGGGTCGCCTCGGCGGTCACCCGGGTGCCCAGGTACTCGGCGAACGACTCGTTCAGCCACAGGTCGTCCCACCAGCGCATGGTCACCAGGTCGCCGAACCACATGTGCGCCATCTCGTGCGCGATGGTGGTGGCCCGCAGCTCGCGCTGGCTGTCGGTGACGGCCGATCGGAAGACGTAGTCGTCGCGGATGGTCACCAGGCCCGGGTTCTCCATGGCGCCGGCGTTGAACTCCGGCACGAACGCCTGGTCGTACTTGCCGAACGGGTACCGCTCGGCGAAGAGCTGGTGGAACCGGTCCAGGCACTGCTTGGTGACGGTGAAGATCTCGTCGATGTCGGCGTCCAGGTGGGCGGCGAGCGAGCGACGGCAGAAGACACCGAGCGGGACGCCGTCGTGCTCGTCCCGCCGGACGTGCCAGGGCCCGGCGATCAGCGAGACGAAGTACGTGGCCAGTGGCGCGGTCGGGGCGAACTCCCACCGGCCGGGGCGCGGGGTGGCGGCCGGCTCGCCGTTGGCGGCGACCGTCCAGTGCTCCGGGGCGGTGACCGTGAGGGTGACCGGGGCCTTCAGGTCGGGCTGGTCGAACGCGGCGAAGATGCGCTGCACGTCGTCGAGGAAGGACATCGCGTACAGGTACGTCTCGCCGTCGGCCGGGTCGACGAACCGGTGCATGCCCTCACCGGTGTTCGAGTACGCCATGTCGGCCTCGACCGTGAGCGTGTTGTGCGCGGCGAGACCGGACAGCGGCAGCCGGTTGTCGTCCAGTGCGGCCGGATCGAGGTCGGTGCCGTTGAGGCGGGCCGACCGCAGGGTCGCGGGCTTGCACTCGACGAACGTGCCGGCGCCGGGGGTCGCCCGGAACCGGATGGTGACGTGCGAGCGGAACAGCTCGCCGCCGCCGGTCAGGTCGAGGTCCACCTGGTAGGACTCGACGGTAATCACCGCGGCGCGCGCGGTCGCCTCTACACGGGTCAGGCTCGGCATCCGCTTATCCTGCCCGATGGGGATTCCGACCCGCGCCCCCCGACCTGCGGTACTGGAGGACTGGACCATGACGACGCACCCCAAGGGCGACTTCGACCTCTCCCGGGCGGTCTGGCAGCGGGCCGAGGGTGACACCTCCGACGCCGCCGTCGAGGTCGCGTTCGTCGACGACCTGATCGGCATGCGCAACTCGGCCGACCCGGACGGGCCGGTGCTGGTGTTCACCCAGGCCGAGTGGGACGCCTTCGTCGCCGGCGCCCAGGACGGCGAGTTCGACCTCGACTAGCGCCTGCGCCGGAGCCCTCGGTCGACGGTGTGGGGGTGGATTCAGCGGCGTTGGCCCGGGTAGAAGCGGTCGGCGGACGAGCTGCGTCAGGAGGAGCGATGGCGACGATGCCGGTGGACCGCAGCCCGGACAGCACGTTGTCGTTCCTGCGCTCCGGCTACCGGTTCATCAGCGACCGGTGCGACCGCTACGGCACGGACATCTTCACCACCCGGCTCCTGCTGGTGACCACCACCTGCCTGCGTGGCCGGCCGGCCGCCGAGCTGTTCTACGACACCGAGCGCTTCGTCCGGGCGAAGGCCATGCCGCTGCGGGCCCAGCGCACGCTCACCGGCGTCGGCGGGGTGCAGGGCCTCGACGGCGCGCCGCACGCCGACCGCAAGGCGATGTTCATGTCGATCATGACCCCGAGCGGGATCAGCCGGCTCGGCCAGCTCTTCGACGACGAGTGGCGGGCCCGGATCCCGGTCTGGGAGCGCTCCGGGCCGGTGGTGCTCTACCAGGAGGTGGCCCGGATCCTCACCCGGGCGGTCTGCGCCTGGGCGGGCGTGCCGCTGGCGGAGTCGCAGGTGAACCGGCGTACCGCCGAGCTGCACGCGATGATCGAGAGCCCGGCGGCGATCGGCCCGAACCACTGGCGGGGCCTGCTCGCCCGGGGCCGCGGCGAGCGCTGGGCCGGCGACCTGGTCGAGCGGGTACGCGCCGGCACGCTGCCCGCGCCGGAGGGCAGCGCGCTGCGGGCCGTCGCCGAGCACCGGGATGTGGAGGGCCGTCTCCTCCCCCGCCGGATCGCCGCGGTGGAGCTGCTGAACGTGCTGCGCCCCACCGTCGCGGTGGACCGCTTCGTCGTCTTCGCGGCCCTGGCACTGCACGACCACCCGGCCTGGCGTGAGCAGGTCGGCGAGAGCGACGAGACCACCGAGAGCTTCGTGCAGGAGGTACGGCGGTACTACCCGTTCTTCCCGGTCACCGCCGCCCGGGTACGGCGCTCCTTCGACTGGCAGGGCTACCACTTCCCCGAGGGCCGCCGGGTGCTGCTCGACCTGTACGGCACCAACCACGACCCGGCGCTCTGGCCCTCCCCGGAGGAGTTCCGCGCGGATCGGTTCATCGGTTGGCGCGGCGACCCGTTCAGCTTCATCCCGCAGGGCGGCGGTGAGCACCGCACCGGGCACCGGTGCCCGGGCGAGTGGATCACCATCGAGCTGATGAAGCGCGCGGTGACCAACCTGACCAGCGCCATGGCGTACGACGTACCGCCGCAGGACCTGGCCCTGGACCTCGGCCGGATGCCGACGCTGCCGGCGAGCGGCTTCGTCGTCACCGGCGTCCGCCGCACCGCCTGACCCGCCCCGCGCCCCGGTCGGGGCGCGGGGCGCGGGCCGTCAGGGATGCAGGACGGTACGGAGGCAGCCCTCCTCCTTCTTCTCGAAGATCTCGTAGCCGCGCGCGCCCTCGGTCAGCGGCATCGGGTGGGTGGCCAGGTAGCCGGGGTCGATCTCGCCGGCCGCGACCCGGTCCAGCAGCATGGGGATGTAACGCTGGGCGTGCATCTGGCCCATCCGCAGCACGAGGGCCTTGTTCATGGCCGCGCCCAGCGGGAACTTGTCGATGAACCCGGTGTAGACGCCGACGATGCTGACCGTGCCGCCCTTACGGCACGCCATGATCGCCTGCCGCACGGAGGTGGGCCGGTCGGACTGCATCCGGGCGGTCTGCTTCGCCTTGTCGTACGCGTACGCCGGACCGACGTCGTGCGACTCCATGCCGACGGCCTCGACGCACGCGTCCGGGCCCCGGCCCGCCGTCATCTCCCGAAGCGCCTCCAGGACGTCGGTCTCCGCGTAGTTGACCGTCTCCACTCCGAGCCGGTCGGCGGCGGTGGCCAGCCGTTCCGGCAGCCGGTCGACCATGATCACCCGTTCGGCGCCGAGCAGCTGCGCCGCGCGCGCCGCCATCTGGCCGACCCCGCCGGCACCCCAGACCGCGACCACCTCGCCGCCGGTCAGGCCGCAGAAGTCGGCGGCCATCCAGCCGGTCGGCATCGCGTCGGAGGCGAACACCACCGAGTCGTCGGGCACCCCGTCGGGCACCTTGAACGCCCCGACGTCGCCGAACGGCACCCGCACGTACTCGGCGTGGCTGCCGGAGTAGCCGCCGGCGGCGTGCGAGTAGCCGAGGATGCCGGCGGGCGAGTGCCCCCACATCTTCTCGGCGAAGACCGGCTGCGGGTTGGAGTTGTCGCAGAGCGAGTACTGCTCGGTGCGGCAGTACCAGCAGCCGCCGCACGCCACCACCGAGCCGACGACGACCCGGTCGCCGACGGTCAGCCGGCGCACGCCCGGCCCGGTCTCCACGACCTCGCCCATGAACTCGTGGCCGAGGATGTCGCCCTCCCGCATCGCCGGCACGAACCCGTTGATGAGGTGCAGGTCGGAGCCGCAGACGCTGCTCGCCCGGACCCGCACGATGACGTCGCCCTCCGCGCGGATGTGCGGTTCCGGTACGTCGCGTACGGCGAGCTTGCCGACGCCCTCCCAGCACAGCGCCTTCACGCCCGTCCTCCCGCCGTGAGCTTCTCCCGGACCTTGTCGGTGGCCTTCTCCTGTTCCGGGCTGCGCCCGGACGGGTCGCACCGGGTGTCGATCACCTGGCCGCACTCGACGAGCGACTTGACCCGGCGCAGGGTGTCGCGCAGCGCCAGGTCCGGCTCGTGGCTGGTGGCCAGGCCGATCGCCCGGCGCAGCGGACCGGACCGGTACCGCAGCTCAGCGCGGATCTCGGTGCCCCGCCCCTGCGGTGCGGGCACCAGCTCGACCGTGCCCTCCTGTTCCGGCCCGTCGGTCACCCGCCAGCGCAGCCGGCCCCGCCCCTCGACCGTGATCTCGGCCTGCCACTGCGTGCCCACCCCGCCGGGTTCGGTCGCCACCGCGCGCCACCGGTTGTCGTCGAACTGCTCCAGGGTCGCCCACTCGGCCAGCGCGCGGTCCATCCGCCCCCGGTCGGTCCAGAATCCGATCACCGCCTCCACCGGCCGGTCGACGGTCACCCCGCGCCGCACCACGTACCAGCCGTTCCGCCGCTCGGGCTGGTGCCGGTGCCGCCGCCGGGCGACCGCGCGACCGACGCCGACCGCCGTCACCGTGGTGGCGCCGAGCAGCGCCCACCTCGTTCCGTTGCTGGTCATCACGTCTCCTCCACCCGGGCGGCCCGGGACTGGGCCGCCCGCCTCACGCCAGCGCTACCCGGGAGAAGGCCCCCGAAACGAAGCCGGCCGCCCCCGCTCCACCCCCACGATCGTGCCCTTCCTGCCCGCTCAGGTCGGGGTGATCCGGGCATTCGACGGCCAGAAGTGCACGATCGCGGAGCGGCGCGACGTACGCGACAGCTCGCGGCCACCTCTTCCAGAGACGTGGCCGCGAGCTGCGGCGTACGGCGACACCAGGGTCAGGGGCGCACCTGTTCGCGGGACTGCTGGGCCTGGCCCTGGACGTCCTGGGCCGCGGACCTGCTGTCGTCCCTGACCGTCTGCACGGCGTCCTGGGCGGTGAACTTCACCGACTCGGCGGCCTGCTGCGCCGGCTCGCGCAGTTCCTCCTTGACCTCCTGGGCGACCTCGGTCAGCTTCTCCTTGACCACCCCGGCGTGCTCACCGGCACGCTCCTTGACCTGCGTGGCCACCCGCTGTTCGCGCTGCGTGGCCGGGATCAGCGAGGAGGCGAGCCAACCGACGCCGAACGCGATCAGGCCGGCGGCGAGCGGGTTGCCCTCGGACTTCTGCCGGATCACCTGCGGCGCCCGGTGCGCGGCGTCGCTCACCGTCGAGGCGGCCGAGTGCGCCTTGTCGCCGACGGTGGAGGCCGCCGAGGATGCGCGGTCGCCGACGGCGTGGGCGCCGTGCTTCGTGTTGTGGCCGAGGTCCGACGCGGTTCCCATCACCTTGTCCCTCACATTCTGCAGCGCGCCGCGGACCCGCTGCTTACGGTCGTCGACGATGCGCGACGGGCTGACCTTGTACGCCAGCGCGTCCACATCGGAGCTCAGGTTGCTGCGGGTGGCTTCGATCTCCCGGCGGATCTGCTCCGGGTCCGTGCTCATCGGGTGACCTCCTGCGGGTGGGGCTTGAGCGCGTCGGGGATCCGCTGCACGCTCTCGTTGGTCTGCTTGAGGCCGCGGATACGCTCCGCGTTCTTCTTCGCCATGAAGTAGAGGACGGCGGCGATCGCGCCCCAGAGGACGGCGACGATCAGGGCCGCCCAGCCGGCGTCCATCACGTTGGACAGCCCGGCCCAGAGGGCGATCGACAGGAACAGGGCCACCATGTAGCCACCGAAGCCGGCGCCGCCGAAGAACCCGGCCGCCTTGCCCGCCTTCTTCCCCTCCTCGCGGATCTCGGCCTTGGCCAGTTCCACCTCCTGCCGCATCAGCGTCGACAGGTCGCTGGTGACCTGGCGCATCAGCTCACCGATGGAGCTGTTGCGGACCTCGTCCGCGTCGTGCGGGTGATATCCCGGCGTGGTCATGCCGCCGCCTCCCTTCGGATGACTCGGCCGGTCACGGACGGGTGGTCCCGCTCGTCGGCACACCGGGCAGCGGGTCGGTCGCGGCCGGCGGGGGCAGCGGCTGCCCGGTGCCACCGGCGGGGTCGGCGTAGCTGGTCGTGGTCTGCGGGTCCACGTACGCGCCCGGGGTGGGGTCCAGGTAGCCGCCCGGCGGGATCTGGTCCGGGACCGCCCGCGCGGTCGGGATGACGGCGGTGCGCTCCGGGTCGTGGTCGGGGCCGTGGGCGCCCTGACCGTCGGAGTCGCTCGCGGCCGAGATGTTGCGGGTCAGCCGGCCGGCGAGCACGCCGAGCACGGCGGCGCCGACCAGGAAGGTGCCCGGGTTGCGGCGGGCGTAGTCGCGCACCTCGGCGATGATGTCGCCGGGCTCGCGCTGCTCCAGCCAGCCGGCCACGCCGTGCACGCGGTCGGCGGCTTGGCGGGCGAGTTCGCTCACCGGGCCGGCCTGGCCGCCCTGCTCGGCCATCGTTCGCATCTCGTCGGCCAGCGAGCGGAGCCCGCCGGCGGCGCGGCGCTGCTGCTCACCGGTCTGGCTGGCGAGTTGGCTGCGCGCCTCGCCGTACAGGTTCCGGGCCTGCCGCCGGGCCTCGCCGGCGACCTCCCGGCCCTGCTCCCTGGCGGTCTCGGCGACCGCCGCACCGGCCTGCTTGGCCTCCGAGCCCACCTGGCGGGCCTGCTCGCGCACCCCGCCCCCGTTCGTGGACTCCGACCCGTACGTGGACGACGTAGGTGACAGATCGTAGGTCATGATGTCCCTTCCGCTCGGATGACCGGCGCGGTCGATTCTGGGGGGTACGGCGACGGTCGTACCGCCGCCGACGAATCCCTACCCTGCGTTTCCGCTTCCATGCCTGATCGGCGATTTCTCTGCGGAGCGACCCGGGCGGACTTCAAAATGGAGGATCGTCGGGTCCGGACGTCGCCGTCACGGAGAGTGCGGGCGATCCGCGCCCCCCGGCGCCACGGACAGCGGTCCGTGGATCCACGAAAGGTGCAGCGATGGCGCGGAACGCACGCGGCGGGTCGAGGACCCGGGTCCAGCTCGCGGCCCTCGCTGTGGCCGGGCTCTTCGTCCTGCTCGGGGTGCTCGGGTTCGTTCCCGGGGTCACCACCGACTACGACGGCATGCGGTTCGCCGGGCACCACTCGGAGGCGAAGTTGCTCGGTCTCTTCCAGGTGTCGGTCCTGCACAACATCCTGCACCTGGGGTTCGGCCTGGTCGGTCTGATCCTGGCCCGGCGGATCGCCGGGGCGCGGCTCTTCCTGGCCGGTGGCGGCGCCCTCTACCTCGGCCTCTGGCTCTACGGCCTCGCTGTCAACCAGGAGAGCGCGGCGAACCTCATCCCGGTCAACGACGCCGCCAACTGGCTGCACCTCTTCCTCGGCTTCGGCATGCTCGCCCTCGGGCTCCTGCTCTCCGACCGGGTGGGCACCGGCGGCCGGCTCGACACGCCGTTCGACCGGCCCTGACGTCTGACGGCGGGCGTCCGGCACCGCCGGCATGACGGCCGCCGGTGGCCACGCCCCGGTCCCGACCCGCCCGCCGGTGTCAGGCCGCGACCGGCAGCCGCTTCGCGAAGCAGACGGTGTACGGGTCCGGCTCGCCGTACCCGGGGATGCGCCGGTAACCGCACGTCGCGTAGAAGCCGGCCAGGTGCCCGGCGGTCCGCAGCCGGACCAGCGCGTGACCGGACCGGAAGGCCATCTCCTCCAGCGCCGCCAGCAGTTGCCGGGCGATGCCCCTTCCCCGGTACGCCGGCCGGACGTACAGCCGGTGCAGCTCGCCGCTCCCGTCGTCGAGGGCCCGCAGCCCGCCGCACGCCACCGCCCGGCCACCGAGGACCGCCACCAGGAAACGGAGTTCCTCCGGCGGAGCGCCGGACGTACCGGCGAAGCCGCTGTCGCGCAGCTCACGGTGCTGGGCCGCCACCAGGGCGGCGAGTTCCGGATCGCTGGCGGTACGTGCCGTGATCAGCATCACCCGACGTTAAGCCGGGCGTCTGTCGCGCAGGTTGCGGGCAGTCGACCCGGTCACGGAGCGCACCGAGCTATTCGGCGTCCTGCTCCGGCTCGCCCGCCTCGACCTCGTCGGCCGGCCGCTGCCGCCGGGCCTTGCGGGCGGCCAGCCGCTCGGCGGCGCTGGGCCGGTGCGCCTTGTCCTCCAGCCGGATGTCGGCACCGCGGACGCCGGGGACGAAGTCGGCGCCGGCGTACAGGGTGGGCTGCCAGTCGAACTCGCGTTCCCCGATGCGCACCAGGTCGCCGGCCTGCGCCCCGGCCTTGCCGAGCTTCTCCTCGACGCCCAGGCGGGCCAGCCGGTCGGCCAGGTAGCCGATCGCCTCGTCGTTGTCGAAGTTCGTCTGCCGGACCCACCGCTCGGGTCGGACGCCCCGCACGACCCAGGCGCCGTCCGGGGCGGCCTCGATCGTGAAGCCCGCGTCGTCGACCGCCGTCGGCCGGATGACGATCCGGGTGGGCTCGGCCGGCGGCGCGGCGGCCCGCGCGACCTCGACCAGCTCCGCCATCGCGTACATGAGCTCCTTGAGCCCCTCGCGGGTCGCGGCGGAGACCTCGAACACCCGGAAGCCGCGTGCCTCCAGGTCGGGCCGGACGATCTCGGCCAGGTCCCGCCCGTCCGGCACGTCGACCTTGTTGAGCGCGACCAGGCGGGGCCGGTCGGCGAGTCCTCCGTACGCGGTCAGCTCCGCCTCGATCGTCTCGATGTCGGCGACCGGGTCGCGGTCCGTCTCCAGCGTCGCGGTGTCGACCACGTGAACCAGCACCGAGCAGCGCTCGATGTGCCGGAGGAACTCCAGGCCGAGCCCCTTGCCGGTGGCCGCGCCGGGAATCAGGCCGGGCACGTCCGCGACGGTGAAGGTGTGGTTGTCCACCCGGACCACGCCGAGGTTCGGCACGAGGGTGGTGAACGGGTAGTCGGCGATCTTCGGCTTGGCGGCCGAGATCACCGAGATCAGCGACGACTTGCCGGCGGACGGGTAGCCGACCAGGCCGACGTCGGCGACGCTCTTCAGCTCCAGCACCACCTCGATCACGTCGCCGGGCTCGCCCAGTTCGGCGAAGCCGGGCGCCTTGCGGCGGGCGTTGGCCAGCGCCGCGTTGCCCCGGCCGCCACGGCCGCCCCGGGCCACCTCGAAGGTGGTGCCGGCGCCGACCATGTCGGCCAGCACCGTGCCGTCGAGGGCCTGCACGACCGTGCCGTTCGGCACCTTCAGCACCAGGTCGGCGCCGTTCGCGCCGTCCCGGTTCGAGCCGGCGCCGCCCTTGCCGTTGGCTGCCTTGACGTGCGGGCGGAAATGGAAGTCGAGCAGCGTGTGGACCTGCGGGTCGACCACCAGGGAGACGCTGCCGCCGTGCCCGCCGTTGCCGCCGTCGGGCCCGCCGAAGGGCTTGAACTTCTCCCGGTGGATCGAGGTGCAGCCGTGCCCGCCGTCGCCGGCCTGCAAATGCAGGACGACCCGGTCAACGAACGTCGTCACGCCACCAATCCTTCCAGCGAGGTACGCCCCCGCACGAGAAAAAGCGAAGCGGGCCGGGACCCGAGGTCCGCGGCCCGCAACGCCTTCGAACTACTGCTGCGGCACGATGCTGACGGTCTTGCGGCCGCGCTTGGTGCCGAACTGGACCGCGCCGGCGGCCAGCGCGAAGAGCGTGTCGTCTCCGCCGCGGCCGACCAGGTCACCCGGGTGGAACTTGGTGCCGCGCTGGCGGATGAGGATCTCACCCGCGCTCACGACCTGACCACCGAAGCGCTTCACGCCGAGCCGCTGGGCCGCGGAGTCACGGCCGTTACGCGAGCTGGACGCACCCTTTTTGTGAGCCATTGGAGGACGACCTACTTCCCGCTGGAGATGCCGGTCACCTTGACCTGGGTCAGCGGCTGGCGGTGACCCTGGCGCTTGTGGTAGCCGGTCTTGTTCTTGAACTTGTGGATCCGGATCTTCGGGCCCTTGGTGTGCGCGGCGATCTCGCCGGACACCTCGACCTTGGCAAGCTTCGCCGCGTCGGTCACCAGGTCGTCACCGTCGACGAGGAGCACCGCGGCGAGCTTCACCGCGTCGCCGGGGGCACCGACGAGCTTCTCGACCTCGATCACGTCGCCTTCGGCGACCTTGTACTGCTTGCCGCCGGTCTTGACGATCGCGTACATCGGAGGCGGACTCCCTGTCGTTGAGGCTGCTGGCGGTCGTTCCCACGGCGGCTCGCCGGGTAGCAGAGGCACGGCGGCGTGGGCACGCGGGAACTCGGCACACCAAAGTGCGCCGCAGGCAAGCGTACGCCATGGTCGGGCCGACTCCCAAACCGGGCCCGCCCGAAGAGCCCACCCTACCCGGCCGCACACGACGACAGGGCCCCCGCCGGAGCGGGAGCCCTGTCGTGAGCCGATCGGTCAGGGGCGGGTACGCCGGCGGGTGCCACCGCGCCGGGACCGTCGCCGGCCGGAGCCGCCCTCGGACTCCTCGTCGTCGCCCAGCGCGTCCGGGTCGTCGGGCGCCGCCAGCCGGGCCGAGTCGCCGGTCTGGCTGTCGGCGATGTCCGGCGCGGCCGGCGTCTCCGTCTCGTACCGGGACAGGTCGTAGCCCATCGTGTCGTAGTAGTCGGCGTCCGACGCGGTCGTCGTGGCGCCGGTGGCGTCGGTGCTGCCGATGATGTCGGCCGGGCTCTCGTCCTCGGTGACCTCGACCACCGTCCGCTCCGCCGGGACGCTCTTACGGCCGCGGCGGCGGGACGGGGCGCCCGCCTCGGCGACGGGCGCGGCCGAGGCGACGGCCTTGACCTTCTCCCCCGCGCCGCCCGGGCGGGCCTTCTCCGGCACCGGCTCGGTGTGGATGATCAGGCCCCGGCCCTTGCAGCACTCGCAGGTCTCGCTGAACGCCTCCAGCAGGCCCGCGCCGATCCGCTTGCGGGTCATCTGCACCAGGCCGAGCGAGGTGATCTCGGTGACCTGGTGCTTGGTGCGGTCCCGCCCGAGGCACTCGGTCAGCCGGCGCAGCACCAGCTCCCGGTTCGACTCCAGCACCATGTCGATGAAGTCGATCACCACGATGCCGCCGATGTCACGCAGCCGCAGCTGGCGGACGATCTCCTCGGCGGCCTCCAGGTTGTTCCGGGTGACCGTCTCCTCCAGGTTGCCGCCGGCACCGGTGTACTTGCCGGTGTTGACGTCCACCACGGTCATCGCCTCGGTCCGGTCGATGACCAGGTGGCCGCCGGAGGGGAGGAAGACCTTCCGGTCCAGGCCCTTGAGGATCTGCTCGTCGATCCGGTACTCGGCGAACACGTCGCTCGCGCCCAGGTGGCGGCGCAGGCGGGCGACCAGGTCCGGCGAGACGTGCGACAGGTACGACTCGACCATGCCGTACGCGCCTTCGCCCTCGATCACCAGCTCCCGGAAGTCCTCGTTGAAGAGGTCCCGGACGACGCGGATGACCAGGTCGGGCTCCTCGTAGAGCAGCACCGGGGCGCCGCCCTCGGCGGCCTTGGCCTGGATGTCCTCCCACTGCGCCTGGAGCCGCTTGACGTCGCGGGCCAGCTCGTCCTCGCTGGCGCCCTCGGCCGCGGTGCGGACGATCACGCCGGCACCGTCCGGGACCAGCTTCTTCAGCACGTCCCGCAGGCGCTTGCGCTCGTTGTCCGGCAGCTTGCGGCTGATCCCGGACGCGTTGCCACCCGGGACGTAGACGAGGTGCCGGCCGGAGAGCGCCACGTGGCTGGTCAACCGGGCGCCCTTGTGCCCGATCGGGTCCTTGGTGACCTGCACCAGCACCGAGTCACCGGACCTGAGGGCCTGCTCGATCGACCGGGCCCGGCCCTCCAGGCCGGTGGTGTCCCAGTTGACCTCGCCCGCGTACAGCACGGCGTTGCGGCCCCGGCCGATGTCGACGAACGCCGCCTCCATGCTGGGCAGCACGTTCTGCACCTTGCCCAGGTACACGTTGCCGGCCATCGTGGCGGCCGAGTTGCGGGTCACGTAGTGCTCGACCAGCACGCCGTCCTCCAGGACGGCGATCTGCGTACGGTCGCCGCGCTGGCGGACGGCCATCACCCGGTCGACCGCCTCCCGCCGGGCCAGGAACTCGGCCTCGCTGAGGATCGGCGGGCGGGTACGCCGCTGCTCACGGCCGTCCCGGCGCCGCTGGCGCTTGGCCTCCAGGCGGGTGGAGCCGGAGACGCCCTGCACCTCGTCGACCGTACGGCGCGGCTCCCGGATCTTCACGACCGTCGGCACGCCGTCGTCCGTGGCCGCCTCGACGTCGCCCGTTCCCCGCCGGCGCCGGCGCCGGCGGCGGCGGGTCAGCCCGTCGCCGTCCTCGGCCTCGGGCTCCTCGTCCTCCTCGGCCTCGGGCTCCTCCGCCTCGGCCTGAGCGGCCTCCTCGGCCTCCTCGTCCTCGGCCTCGTCGGCACCGCCCTTGCCCCGGCCGCGGCCACGCCGGCCGCGCCGGCGCCGCCGACGGCCGGCGGCCGTCTCGTCCTCGTCCTCGTCCTCGGCGACCTCGACGGCCTCCTCGGTCGGCTCCTCCTCGACCTCGACGACCTCGACGGCCTCGACCGGCTCGACCGGCTCGACCGGTTCGACGTCGCGGCGACCGCGCCGGCGGCGGCGCGGCGGCTCGGCCGCCTCCTCGGCGGCGGGCTCCTCGACGGTCCGCGCGGCGGGGATCTCCTCCGGCTGCGGGGCCATGAACAGCACCGTCGGCGCGGAGAGGGCCGCCCGCCGGCGCCGCGTCGGGCGCTCCGGCTCGGCCTCCTCGGCGGGGGCGGACACCCCGGAGGGCGCCTCTGCGGCGCCGCCGGCAGCGGGCTGCGCCGCGCCGAACTCGGTGCCGGCCTCCGGCTCGACCTCGGTACCGGTCGCGCCGGCCTCGGCCGCCACCGGCTCCGCCGGCGCGGCCTCGATGCCGATCCCGGCGGCGTCGGCCGGGGTCTCCGCGGCCGGCTCGGCGGCCGCGGGGGCCGCCTTCTTGCGTCGGGTACGGGTCACCTTCACCGGCGGTACGACGTCCGCCCCGGCCTCCTCCGCCGCGGCCACGGTGAGGGGCTCCTCGGCGGCCCTGGTCGTGGTGGCCTTGCGGCGGCGGCGCGTCGCCTTCGCGGGCGGCTCCCCGTCACCGGACACGGGGGCGAGCACCTCCGCCTGGGGGGCCTCGCCGCTGCCCGGCACGGCGTCGCTGCTGGCCTCGACCGGGGCCTCGGTCTGCTCGGGCTGGGTCACCGGGGCGACCCGCCGCCGGCTGGCGCGCTTGCGGGGGGTCGACGGCGGGCCCAGTTCGGCGACGCCGCTGTCGGCGAGCTCGCCCGGGGCGGGGCCGGTCGACGCACCGGGGGCGTCGCCCGCCGGCTCGTCCGGGCTGGCCGCGGCGGGCTCGCCGGCGGCCGGGTTCCCGCTCCCCGCCGACGGGTCGGCGGGGTTCGTGGGGGCACCGCCCTGGGCGGTGTGGTGTGCGGCGGTCTCGCCAACCGGCTGGGAGCCGGTGCGTTCGCCGCCCTCGGGCTCGTTCTCGAGCATGGGCGTTCTCCAGTTCTGGCTGCCCCGGGCGCGGGTGAGCGCTGCCACGCAGGGTCGCCGCAAAAGGTGTTTCCGCCGTTCGCGCGAGCCGCGCGACCGCCGAAGTCTGCCTAGCCGGGCACCGACCGTCGGTCAGTGCCCGTCGATGGTTGCCCCGTCGCGGTCCGCTTCCAACGGATCCGCGATCGCACCCTGCGCGGTCAGCGTGCCCTGTGCCAGCCGGGTCACCCTCGGTGAGACCGGCGGCTCCAGGTCGGCCACCACGCGGAGGCCGGAAAGGACGTCATCGGGCCGTACGGAGGGGGTGACCTGCCGCACGACCAGTTCGAGTATCGCACACGGTACCGCCGGGACCCCGGAAGGCGTCTCGACCGGCGTGATCACATCGATGGAGTTGACCGCCGCCCGGGCGTCGAAGGTGCGCCGGCCCTGCTTGGTCATCCGCTCGACCAGCACCTCGTCGGCGGCGCTGAAGGCGGCCACCGCCTTCTGCAGCACGGCGGCGTCGACCTCGGGCAGCTCGATCCGCCAGTGCGACGCCTGGATCCGGTCGGCGAGGCTCCCGCCCGTCGCGACCACGGCGTCGAGCACGTCCAGCCCGGGCGAGAGAGCGGCGTCGAGCGCGCCGCGCAGCGCGGCCGGGTCGACCGCGTCGCGCAGCCCGATCTCCAGGTACTCCGCCTCGCTCGCCACGCCGGTGGGCGCCGCGCTGGCGTACGAGATCTTGGGGTGGGGTGTGAAGCCCTGGGAGTACGCCATCGGCACACCCGCCCGGCGCAGCGCCCGCTCGAACGCGCGCGCGAAGTCCCGGTGCGAGGTGAACCGCAGCGGCCCCCGCTTGGCGTACCGGATGCGGATGCGCTGGACGACCGGCGCCTGCCCGCCCTCCGGCTGTGGTTTCCTACTGATCGTCGTGCTCCTCGGATGTCCGGGCCGGCGGCGGTCGCCGGCCCCGGGGCTACTGCGGGGTGCCGCTGGGGACCCGCAGGCCGTTGATCGGGGTCAGCGGGAGCAGCTTCTTCCCGGTGGGACCGATCTGGATCTCCGTGTCCATCGACGGGCAGACGCCGCAGTCGAAGCACGGGGTCCACCGGCAGTCGTCCTGCTCGTACTCGCTGAGCGAGTCCTGCCAGTCCTGCCAGAGCCAGTCCTTGTCGAGGCCGGAGTCCAGGTGGTCCCAGGGCAGGACCTCCAGCTCCTCGCGCTCCCGGGTGGTGTACCAGTCGAGGTCGACGCCGAAGGCCGGCAGGGCCTCGGCGGCGGCGTCCACCCACCGCTGGTACGAGAAGTGCTCGCTCCAGCCGTCGAAGCGGCCGCCGTTCTCCCAGACCTTCCGGATCACCGCGCCGACCCGGCGGTCACCGCGGGACAGCAGGCCCTCGATCAGCGACGGCTCACCGTCGTGGTAGCGGAAGCCGATCGCCCGGCCCAGCGACCGGTCGGCGTTGATGGCCTGCTTGAGCAGCTTGAGCCGGCCGTCGATGACCTCCGGCCGCTCCATCGCCGCCCACTGGAACGGGGTGTGCGGCTTCGGCACGAACCCGCCGATCGACACCGTGCAGCGGATGTCCTTCGAGCCGGTCGCCGCCCGGCCGGCCCGGATGACCTCGTGCGCCATGTCGGCGATCTCGAGGACGTCCTCGTCGGTCTCGGTGGGCAGGCCGCACATGAAGTAGAGCTTCACCTGCCGCCAGCCGTTGGTGTAGGCGGTGACCACGGTGCGGATGAGGTCTTCCTTCGACACCATCTTGTTGATCACCTTGCGGATCCGCTCCGACCCGCCCTCGGGGGCGAAGGTCAGACCGGTCCGCCGGCCGTTGCGGGACAGTTCCTGCGCCAGCTCGATGTTGAACGCGTCCACCCGCGTCGACGGCAGGGAGAGGGACACGTTGGTGCCCTCGTACTGCTGGGCGAGGCCGGAGCACATGTCGCCGATCTCCGAGTGGTCGGCCGACGACAGTGACAGCAGGCCCACCTCGTGGAAGCCGGAGAACTCCAGCCCCTGCTGCACCATCTGCCCCACCGTGGTGATCGACCGCTCGCGCACCGGGCGGGTGATCATGCCCGCCTGGCAGAACCGGCACCCGCGGGTGCAGCCTCGGAAGATCTCCACCGCGTACCGCTCGTGGACCGTCTCGGCCAGCGGGACGAGGGGCTTCTTCGGGTACGGCCAGGCGTCCAGGTCCATCGTCGTGCGCTTGTGCACCCGGAACGGCACGTCCGGGCGGTTGGGCACGACCCGCTGGATCCGGCCGTCGGGCAGGTAGTCCACGTCGTAGAAGCGCGGGACGTAGACGCTCTCGGTGCGGGCCAGCCGCAGCAGCAGCTCGTCGCGTCCGCCCGGGGAACCCTCGGCCTTCCACTCCCGGACGATCGTGGTGATCTCCAGGACCGCCTCCTCGCCGTCGCCGAGCACGGCGGCGTCGACGAAGTCGGCGATCGGTTCCGGGTTGAACGCGGCGTGCCCGCCGGCCACGATCACCGGGTCGGCGTCGGTGCGGTCGGCGGCGAGCAGCGGGATGCCGGCGAGGTCGATCGCGGTGAGCAGGTTGGTGTAGCCCAGCTCGGTGGAGAAGGAGACGCCGAACACGTCGAAGTCGCGGACCGGGCGGTGCGCGTCGACCGTGAACTGCGGCACGCCGTGGGCGCGCATCAGCTTCTCCAGGTCCGGCCAGACCGCGTACGTCCGCTCGGCCAGCACGTCGGGCAGCTCGTTGAGCACCTCGTAGAGGATCTGCACACCCTGGTTGGGCAGGCCGACCTCGTACGCGTCCGGGTACATCAACGCCCAGCGCACCGCCGCCGCGTCCCAGTCCTTGACCACCGCCCCCAGCTCGCCACCGACGTACTGGATGGGCTTGGTCACCTGGGGCAGCAGCGGCTCCAGGCGGGACCAGACCGACGGGTTGGCCGCGGCGGGGCGCGGCGTGGTGGACGGAACGCTCATGATGCCCAAGGGTAGCCGCCCACCGGCCGGCCGACCGCGCCGCACCGCGGGCGCCGCCGGCCGGGTCACCCCCGGGACGCGGTGAGGTCGGGCAGGCGGCCGGGGGCCCGGAAGAGGCCGTCCGGGTCGTACCGCCGCCACGCCGCCGCCACCCGCTCCCCGGTCGGGCCGGGGTAGGCGCGCCCGAAGGTGCGGGCGTCGGCCCGGCTCTCGAAGTTGACGTACGCCCCGTCCACCCGGTCGGCGAGCCCCCGCCATGCCGCGTCGAGCGCCCCCGGACCGTGCGGCGGGAACACCGAGGCGACGACCAGGGTCTCCTGGTGCCGGTGCGGGTACGCGGTCTCCTCCGGCGGCACGTCGTTGACCGCGCCGCCCACCGACCGCAGCTGCACCAGCGCCCGGTGCCGGCCGCGCGCGGCCCGCATGATCGCCGCGGCGTCGCCGCCGTCCATCCCGGCGAGCAGGCCGTTGGTGGTGAGGTTCGGCTGCTGCCCGACGTTGGGGTGCAGGTGCGCCGTCGGCACCAGGGCCGGGTACGGCACCAGGTCGACCCGGTCGTCCAGGAGGTCGCCGATCTCGCGCAACGGCGCGACCAGAGGTCGGACCCGGCGGAGGCTCTCCGCGGCGACCACCGCCGTGATCGACAGGACGGTCGACGACCCGTACGGCAGCAGCATCGCCGCCGTGGACAGCTCACGCGGTGACTCCCGCAGGACCTCGGCCCACCGGCGCAGGGTGCTGCCGTCCGGCCGGGCCGCCACGGCGATCTGCGCGACGCCGACGTTGCGCACCTCCGTCGCCTCGATCTCGAAGGCGACCACGATGCCGACGCCCGCGCCGGCGCCCCGGACGGCCCAGAACAGCTCCGGTTCCCGGTCCGCGTCCGCGCGGACGACCGTCCCGTCGGCCAGCACCACCTTCACCGCGCGGACGTGGTCGACGGTGAGCCCGTACGACCGGACCAGCCAGCCCACGCCACCGCCGGTGGCGAGACCGCCGACGCCGACGTTGCCGTGGTCGCCCGAGCTGATGGCCAGGCCGTACGGTGCCAGTGCCGCCGCGACCTGCGCCCACCGGGCGCCGGCCTCCACCCGGACCAGGCGGGTGGCCCGGTCGAGCACCTCGACCCGGTTCAGCGCGGACAGGTCGATCACCAGCCCGCCGTCGTTCGTGGAGGAGCCGGAGAGGCCGTGTCCGCCGCTGCGGACGGCGACCGGCCGGCCCTGCTCCCGGGCGTAGCCCAGCGCGGCGGCCACCTCGGCGGTGGTCCGCGGCAGCAGCACGGCCTCCGGCGTGCCCCGGGTGGTGTAGGTCGACCGGAGTCCGGCGTACCGCCGGTCGCCGGGTGTGACGACCGTGCCGGTCAGATCCGCCGGGACCGGCGTCAGACGCTGTCGCATCACTGCCCCCTCAGCTGTCGCACCCGGTCCCGGACGGCCGGGGCGACCTCGTTCGCGAAGAGCTCGGCCTGCGCCGGCGCGGAGGCCAGCGGCCAGAAGACGAAGGTGTCGAAGCCGAGGTCGTGCGCCCATCCGGTGAGCGTGTCGACCCAGAGCGCCACGTCGCCGACCAGTCCGGTGCCGCCGCGGTGGGGCCCGATCGCGCCGATGACGTTGTAGATCCGCCGCACCTGCGCCGGCTCCCGGCCGGCGTCCCTCGCCGCCTCGTCGATGATCTTCTGCCGGGACGGCACCTCGGCCGGCGGCACGTAGATGTTCAGCGGGGAGATCCAGCCGTCGGCCCGCCGGCCGGCGACGGCCAGCATGCGGGGCCGCTGGCCGCCCAGCCAGAGCGGGACCGGCGCCACCGGGCCGGCCGCGTACCCCTCGATCGCGTGCTGGTCGCTGAGGTGGCGGACCGGCTCGCCGGCCAGCGCCCGGCGCATGACGGTCAGCGCCTCCTCGGTGTACGCGATGGTCTGCCCCCCGGTACGCCGCAAGCCGCCCATGGCGGCGATGGCGTCGGCGCTCGCCCCGCCACCGACGCCGAGCACGATCCGGCCGCCGGTGAGCACGCTCAGCGAGGCGGCGGACTTGGCGAGCATGGTCGGCGGGCGCAGTTGCAGGTCGGCGACGTCGGTGAGGAAGGAGATCCGGTCCGTCCGGGCGGCCAGATGAGTGATCATGGTCCAGGTGTCGAGGTGTCCGGGCTGGTAGGGGTGGTCCTGGACGGCGAGCAGGTCGAATCCGCCCTCGGTCGCCGTCCGGGCGAGTTGTCGGGTCTCGCCCAGGCGGTCGACGGACGGGTCGAGGCTGACGCCGAAGGTCAGCGGGTGTCCGTAATCGGTCATGGCTCAACGGTGGATCGGCCCGGGCCGGTCGCCAAACCCGAGGTTAGCGACTAATCTTTGGTAAGTGATGATGCAGTCGTTCGAGAACATTCCCGAGACCGCCTGCCGCAGCTTCCAGGACGCGCTGGAGCTGGTCGGCCGGCGGTGGACCGGCGCGATCCTGCTCGCCGCCGTCCGCGGTGCCCGCCGCTTCGGCGAGTACCGGGCGGCGGTGGGCGGGATCTCCGACCGCCTGCTCGCCCAACGCCTCAAGGAGTTGGAGGCCGACGGGCTGATCGCGCGGTCGGTCATCCCCAGCACGCCGGTCCAGATCCGCTACGAGCCCACCCCTGAGGGTCACGAGCTGATGACCCTCCTCCAGCCCCTGGTCAACTGGAGCCACCGCCGCCTGGAAGGAAGGGCCCCTTCCTAACGCCTGCGGTAGTAGCAGGGCCCCTTCTTAACACCCTGCTCAGCCCGGCTGCGCAACTCGACGCGCCCGCGCCGGCGCCCGGGTGACCGGTGGACCGGGTTCCCGGGCGGTGGCGGCCCGGGGCTAACCTCGGATCGGCGAGAGGAGATTTCCGCGATGCCGGAGCCGCAGCCGGGAACAGACCGGCCGGTCGACGGGACGACCCCGCACCGGGACCGGGAACCGGCGGTCACCGACGAGCCGACCCCCGTCACGCCGTCCGCGCCGCCCGAGGCGACCGGATCCCGGGCGGAGCCGTCCGGCCCGGCCAGCCCGCCCGCGCCGGCCCAGGGCACGCCCCCGACGGCCGACGCACCGGCCGCGGACGACCAGCCCACCACGCCCGCGCCGGCCTCCGTCGGGGGCGTCCCGCCCGCCACCGCTGCGGCGGGCGGCGGTCAGCCCTCCGGGCCGCGGGGCACCCGCCAGTTCCCGGCCGGTGAGCCGCCGCCCGATGCCGCGTCCGCCGGCCCGGCCGGCACCCGCAAGCTGCCGGCCGAGGAGGCCCACGGCCCGGCCGGCACCCGCAAGCTGCCGGCCGAGGAGGCCCACGGCCCGTCGGGCACCCGCAAGCTGCCGGCGGAGGAGGCTCCCGAGCCGCCCGCGCCCCGGTGGAGCGGGTCGGCGGCGGTGCCACCCCCGCCGCCGCGCAAGCGTGCCTGGGGCGAGTCGGCCGAGCCGACCCCGGTGCCGCCGCGCCCGGTCGAGGCCCCCGAGGACCGGGCCCCGGTCGACCCCTGGGCGGGCGCGGACACCGGCGGCTGGGACCTGCCGTCGGGCGAGATGCCGGAGCTTCCGCCGCTGCCGCCCACAACCCCCTACCCCTCCCCGGCGCCGACGCGCCCGTACTCCGGGCCACCGGCCCCCGCGTCACCGGCGCCCGGCCACCCCCTGTCGCCGCCGGCCGCCTACCCGGCGTCGCCGGCCCCGGCCGCGTACCCCGCGTCGCCGGCCCCGGTCGCCTACCCCGCGTCGCCGGCCCCGGTCGCCTACCCCGCGTCGCCGGCCCCGGCCGCGTACCCGCCGGCCGCGTACCCGGTCCCGGTCCCGCCGCCGCCCGCACCGCCGCTGCCGGCGCCGTCGAAGCGCCGGCGGCGGAACGCTCCCCCGCCGGTCCCGCCGCCGCCCGGCTGGCAGGCCCCCAAGGGGTACGTCCCGGTGCCGGTCCGCAAGCGCCGGAAGTGGCCCTGGGTGCTGCTGTTCACCCTCGCCTGCTGCTGCGGCTGCCCGGCCTACTGGGCGATGCCGATGATGAACCAGGTCCCGGCCAGCGCCGCGTTGCCGGCCGAGGTCGCGGACCTGCGGCTGCGGCAGGACGACCGCAGCACGGCGGCCGCGAAGAAACTGGAGGCGGAGGTCCGCAGCGCGCACTGGCTGGCCAGCGACACGTTCGCCGGCGTCTACGCCACCGGGAGCGGCAAACGGGTGACCGTCTTCGGCGGCACCGGCTTCTGGTTCAGTCCGGAGTCGGAGGCGGACGCCGAGATCGCCCGCCTCACCGAGCAGTACTCGCTCGGCGAGCCGCGGGTGATCGACACCGGCATCCGGGGTCGGCACGAACGCTGCGCGGTCGGCCGCGCCGACGGCACGGACGTGGTGGTGTGCACCTCGGTCGACCACGGCAGCATCGCGACCGCCGTGTTCACCCGCCTCTCGGTCGACGACAGCGCCGCCCTCCTCGCCACCCTGCGGGAGCAGATCGTCACCCAGCAACAGAGCTGAGCGCTTCTTCCGTACGCGTTGTCGCCGGGGTGACCGGGCACGTGACGGGGGCGGCCCCGGTCAGACCGCGCCGGGCTCGCCGGCGATGGGCGGGTGCGCGCGCGGCGGGGCGTAGCGGGGGACGTACTCCTGGCCGGTCAGCTTCTGGATCTCGCTCATCACCTCGTCGGTCATCGCCCGCAGCGAGGTTCGGTCGTCCGAGCGACCGGTGAAGTCCAGCGGCTTGCCGAACTTGACGGTGATCCTGCCGGTGAACGGCCGCGGCACCCGGGCGCCGATCGGCTGGACCTTCTCGGTGCCGATCATGCCGACCGGGATGATCGGCACCCCGGCGGACACCGCCAGCCGGACCGCGCCGGTGCGCCCCCGGTAGAGCCGCCCGTCCGGTGACCGGGTGCCCTCCGGGTAGACGACGACCAGCTCACCGGCTCTGAGCGCGGGGATGGCCGCGTCGAACGCGGACAGGGCCGCCCGCCCGCCGGCCCGCTCGACCGGGATCGCACCCAGGCCGGTGAGCACGAACTTCGAGAACCGGCCCTTCACACCCGTGCCCTTGAAATACTCCGACTTCGCCCAGAACGCGAGGTGCCGGGGGACGACGGCGCCGAGGAACAGCTCGTCGGCGACCGAGAGATGGTTGCCGGCGAAGATCGCGCCACTGGTCTCCGGGACGTGCTCCAACCCCTCCACGGTCGGCCGGAAGGCCAGCCGCAGCGCGGGCGCCACGGTGAGCTTGCCGATGGTGTAGAGCAGCGGCACTGGTCCTCCGGCAGGTCGGGGGGTGCGGTAGGGGCGCTGTCACGGTAGCGGACGCGCCCCCACCGCGACGACACAGGTGGCGGGGCCTCTCATACCCGGCGGACGGTCACCGTCACCTGCTCGCCGTCGCCGACCTCGCCGGTGAAGCCGTCGATGCCCTCGGCGAAGTCGACCGACTCGGCCAGCACCTCCCGCCGCACGAAGTCGAGGTACGCGGACACCGCCGTCCGCACCTCCTCGGAGGCGGCGAGCGCGACCACGATGCGGTCCGACACGTCGAGGTCGGCGTCGCGGCGGGCCTGCTGCACCACCCGGACCACGTCCCGGGCCAGGCCCTCGGCGGCGAGCTCGGGCGTGACCTCCGTGTCCAGCACGACCACCCCCTCGCCGCCGGGCAGCGGGGCGGAGTGCTCGGCGTCGGCGGCGACGAGGCGCAGCTCGTACTCGCCCTCGGCGAGGGTCACCCCGGCGGCGACCGGAGCGCCGTCGACCAGGTCCCACTCCCCGGCCTTGACCGCCTTGATCACCTGCTGGACCGCCTTGCCGACCCGCGGGCCCAGCGCCCGGGGCACCACGGTCAGCACCTGCTGGCAGTAGGCCTGCACCTCGCCGGTGAACACGACCTCCTTGACGTTGACCTCGTCGGCCACCAGGTCCGCGAAGGGGCGCAGCTGGTCGGCGGCCGGCGAGGCCACGGTCAGCGTCGACAGCGGCAGCCGCACCCGCAGGCCCTTGGCCTTGCGTAGCGACAGCGCCGCCGAGGCGACCGCCCGCACGTTGTCCATCGCGGACACCAGCTCGTGGTCGGCGGGGAACCCGTCCGCCGACGGCCAGTCGGTCAGGTGCACCGAGCGCTCGCCGGTCAGGCCACGCCAGATCTCCTCGGCGGTCAGCGGCGCCAGCGGAGCGACCACCCGGCAGAGCGTCTCCAGGACCGTCCACAGGGTGTCGAACGCGTCGGCGTCGCCGGACCAGAACCGGTCCCGGGAGCGGCGCACGTACCAGTTGGTCAGCGCGTCCAGGTAGGACCGGACGGTGGCGCAGGCGCCGGAGATGTCGTACGCCTCCATCTGCGCCTGCACCGTCGACACCAGCTCGTTGGTCTTCGCCAGCACGTACCGGTCGAGCAAATGCGTCGAGTCCGTCCGGCGGCGAGCGGTGTGGCCGTCCGCGTTGGCGTAGAGCGAGAAGAAGTACCAGACGTTCCAGAGCGGCAGCAGCACCTGCCGCACGGCGTCCCGGATGAGCGTCTCGGTCACCGCCATGTCGCCGCCGCGCAGCACCGGCGAGGACATCAGCATCCAGCGCATCGCGTCCGACCCGTACGAGTCGAACACGTGGTAGACGTCCGGGTAGTTGCGCAGGCTCTTGGACATCTTGCGCCCGTCCGAGCCGAGCAGGATGCCGTGGCTCAGGCAGTTGCGGAACGCCGGCCGGTCGAACAGGGCGGTGGCCAGCACGTGCATGGTGTAGAACCAGCCGCGGGTCTGCCCGATGTACTCGACGATGAAGTCGCCCGGGTAGTGGTGTTCGAACCACTCGGCGTTCTCGAACGGGTAGTGCACCTGGGCGAACGGCATCGAGCCGGACTCGAACCAGCAGTCCAGCACCTCCGGCACCCGGCGCATCGTCGACCTGCCCGTCGGGTCGTCCGGGTTGGGGCGGACCAGCTCGTCCACCGCCGGCCGGTGCAGGTCGGTCAGGCGTACGCCGAAGTCCCGCTCGATCTCGGCGAGCGAGCCGTACACGTCGACCCGGGGGTAGGTCGGGTCGTCGGACTTCCACACCGGGATCGGCGAACCCCAGAACCGGTTCCGGCTGATCGACCAGTCGCGGGCGTTGGCCAGCCACTTGCCGAACGAGCCGTCCTTGATGTGGCCGGGCGTCCAGTTGATCTGCTGGTTCAGCTCGACCATCCGGTCCTTGAACGTGGTCACCGCCACGAACCAGGACGACACCGCCTTGTAGACCAGCGGGGTGTCGCAGCGCCAGCAGTGCGGGTACGCGTGGGTGTAGGTGTCCTGCTTGAGCACCACCCCCCGCTCCTTCAGCTCCCGGATCACCGGCTTGTTGACGTCGAAGACCTGCTCGCCCTGGTACGGCGGGACCAGCGCGGTGAACCGTGTGTGGTCGTCCACGGTGACGATGGTGGGGATGCCGGCGGCGTTGCAGACGTTCTGGTCGTCCTCGCCGAACGCCGGGGCCAGGTGCACGATCCCGGTGCCGTCCTCGGTGGTGACGAACTCCGCGCCGAGCACCTGGTAGGCGTTCTCCCCCGCCTGCTCGACGAGGAAGTCGAACAGCGGCGTGTACCGGCGGCCGACCAGGTCCCGGCCGTACACCGTGCCGACCTGCTCATACCCCTCCAGCTCCTTCGCGTACGCACCGAGCCGGGCCGCGCCGACGACGTACCGCTCGCCGTCCCGCTGCAGCACCGCGTACTCGATGTCCGGGCCGACGGCGAGCGCCAGGTTGGACGGCAGGGTCCACGGCGTGGTGGTCCAGACGCCGAGCTTCACCGGCCCGCGCACCGGCTCCGGCGCGCTCTCGTCCGGGGTCAGCGCGAACCACACCGACAGCGTCGGGTCGTGCCGGTCCCGGTAGACGTCGTCCATCCGGGTCTCGGTGTTCGACAGCGGCGTCTCGCAGCGCCAGCAGTACGCGAGCACCCGGAAGCCCTCGTACACCAGACCCTTGTCGTGCAGGGTCTTGAAGGCCCACATGACGCTCTCCATGTAGTCCAGGTCGAGCGTCTTGTAGTCGTTGGCGAAGTCGACCCAGCGGGCCTGGCGCGTGACGTACCGCTCCCAGTCCTGGGTGAACTCGAGCACCGACGTGCGGCAGGCCTCGTTGAACCGGGCCACGCCCAGGTCGAGGATCTCCGCCTTGGAGGTGATGCCGAGCTGCTTCTCGGCGACCACCTCGGCCGGCAGGCCGTGGCAGTCCCAGCCGAAGCGCCGCTCCACCCGCCGGCCGCGCATCGTCTGGTAGCGCGGGACCACGTCCTTGACGTAGCCGGTGAAGAGGTGGCCGTAGTGCGGCAGGCCGTTCGCGAACGGCGGGCCGTCGTAGAAGACGTACTCGTTCTCGCCGTTCCGGCCGGCCTCGCGCGCCTCGACGGAGGCCTCGAAGGTCTTGTCGGCCGTCCAGTGCTCCAGGACCCGGCTCTCGACGGCGGGCAGGTCCGGGCTCGCGGGGACGCCGGCCGCGGTCGGGTCGTGCAACGGATAGGCCATCGGGGGTCGCTCTCCTCAGCAGCTCACTCGACGTGTGGTCTGCGAGGACGAGCCTGTTTCCGGTACGCCGTCCGGCGTGTCCGGGCATGACCCGCGGTACCACCCCGCTTGGCGGCCAGGATCGACCGCCCGCTCGTTGGCCGGCTGTGACGGGCCGGACCCGTCCGGTTCTACTCGGGCGCGGACGCCCTTTCTTCCGGAGGCTCACCGGTGATGGCCGGGTCATCGCCTTTCGGCCGTCAAGACTACCCGACCTCCTCGCGAGATCGCCCGCGAGTAAGGGCCCGCCAGGGCAGGTGCCGACGTCCCCGGTCGACACAGGCCCTACGCTCGACGCGTGATCCGGATCGAGCTCGACGAGCCCACCCTCGCCCGCACCCGGATCGCCACCAGTCCGCTCTGGGAGGTGCTGACGAGCCTCTACCTGCTGCACCGGAATCCGGGCGAACCGCCGTGGCCGTACACGAGCTGGGCCCGGCACGCCCGGCGGGTGCTCGCCGAGGTCCCGGCCGCAGCGCCGGCCCGGCTGCTGGTCACCCCGGGCGGCATGGCACCGGACTTTCTGACCCCGATCCCGCCGTCGCCGGCGCCGACCCTGGCCGAGAACTGGCTGTCCTCCGCGCCACGCCGCCCGAGCTGATCGCCGAGCAGATCCGCCTGCACCACGGCGACGACGAGACGCCGGGTTGGCTCCGCCCGTTCGTTACCGACCGACAGGCCGCCCTGGACCGGCTGGCCGACGGCATCCAGGCGTACTGGGACGCGGCGATCGCGCCGTGGTGGCCGGCGATGCGGGCGGCCCTGGACGAGGAGGTGCTGAACCGGGCGCGGGCCCTCGCCGCGGACGGCCCGGACGCACTCCTGGCCGACCTGCACGAGCGGGTGCGCTGGGAACGGCCGGTGCTCACCCTGGTCAAGCCCCTCGAGCACAGCTTCCGGGCGACGAACCAGCGGCTGCTGCTGATCCCGCTCGTCTTCTCCCGGGGCGCGCTGTCCTGCTCCACCGACCACCCGCAGATCGTCGCCGTCTCCTACCAGGCGCGCGGGGCGGCCCTGCTCGCCGAGGGCGGTCCCGCCCCGGCGGTGGCCGGCGTCGCCGACACCGACCGGCTGGCCGTGCTGGTCGGCCGGGGCCGGGCCGCCGTGCTGCGGGCGCTGACCCGGCCGGCCACCACCGCCGGGCTCGCCGCCACCCTCGGGCTCGCCCCGAGCACCGTCTCCGAGCACCTCGCCGCGCTGCTCGCCGCCGGCGTGGTGCACCGCCGCCGGGTGGGCCGGCGCGTCCTGTACGGCCTGGAACCGGCCGGGCGGGCGCTCGTCACGCTGATCGGCGCCGACCCGGCGACCGCCTCCGCGTGACGATTCGGCGAACGCCGAATTCGTTTCCCCGCCACGCCCGCCGTCCCTAGATTCACCGCCATGAGCGAGCGGAGCGAGGTGCCGGCGTGAGCGGGCGGAACGGGGGGCCGGGGTGAGCGGGTACGCGATCGAGGCGGCCGGGCTGCGGCGCACCTACCGCAGCCGTACCGGATGGCTACGACCCCAGCGCCGGGAGGTGGAGGCGGTCCGCGGCGTCGACCTGACGGTCGGCAACGGGGAGCTGTTCGGCCTGCTCGGCCCGAACGGCGCCGGGAAGACGACGACCATCAAGCTGCTGAACACGCTGCTCATCCCGACCGCCGGCACCGCCCGGATCTGCGGCTACGACGTGGTCCGGCAGACCCGGGAGGTACGCCGGCGGATCGGGTACGTCTTCGGTGGCGACCGCGGCCTGTACGACCGGCTCTCCGCGCGGGACAACCTGCGCTACTTCGCGGAGCTGTACGGCGTGCCGGGCCGGGAGCAGAAGCGGCGCATCGCCGAGCTGCTGGACCTGGTCCGGCTGACCGGCCGGGAGAACGAGCGGGTCGAGGGCTACTCCCGGGGCATGCGGCAGCGGCTGCACATCGCCCGGGGGTTGCTGCACCGCCCGCGGGTGCTCTTCCTCGACGAGCCCTCGGTCGGCGTGGACCCGGTGGCCGCCCGGGAGCTGCGGCAGACCGTCGCCGACCTGGCCGCCACCGGCACCACGGTCCTGCTGACCACGCACTACATGGCCGAGGCGGACGAGCTGTGCGGTCGGATCGCGGTGATCGCCGGCGGCCGTATCCAGGCGCTCGGCACCCCGGCGGAGCTGCGGCACCACGCCGACGGCCGGCAGGTGCTGGAGGTCGAGGCGTACGGGGTGACCGACGACCGGCTGGCCACGATCCACGCGCTGCCCGGGGTACGGGAGGCGAGCCTGGAGGTGGTCGGGGCCGCCCAGGTGCTCGCCGTGCAGTCCGACGCGGGGGTGGACGTGCAGGCCGACGTGCTACGGGCGCTGTCCGGCGTCCGGCTGGGCCGGGTCACCGCGCGGCAGCCGACGCTGGAGGACGCGTACGTCTCGATCGTCAACCGGGCGGACGGGCACCGCGCGGCCGAGGCGGTGCCGGCGTGAGGACCCTGCGGATGATCGCGGTCGGCGCGCTGCTGCACGCCAAGCAGCTCAGCCGGTCGCCGTTCGAGGTCGCCACCGCGCTGATAATCCCGGTCGTCCAGGCGACCCTGGCGGTCTACCTGTTCCGGGCCGGCGGCGAGCCGGGCCGGCTGCTGGAGGCGGCCGTCGGCGCGGGTCTGATGGGCGTCTGGTCGTCGGTGCTGTTCGGCTCCGGCGGCGCGATCCAGAACCAGCGCTGGCAGGGCACCCTGGAAATGATCATGTTGGCGCCGCGGCCGCCCGCGCTGGTGATCCTGCCGATCACCCTGGCCACGGCGCTCACCGGCACGTACGCGATGGTCGCCACCCTGCTGTGGGGGCGGCTGCTCTACGGCATCCCGCTGGATTTCGCCGACCCGGTCGCGTTCGCCGTCGCGGTGCCCGGCTGCATCGTCGGGCTGGGCATGTTCGGCCTGCTGCTCGCGTCGACGTTCGTGCTGCTGCGCAACGCCAACGCGCTGACCAACACGCTGGAGTACCCGATCTGGCTGGTCTCCGGGATGCTCGTGCCGATCACGGTGCTGCCCGGGTGGACCGGCCCGGTCGCCGCGGTGCTGCCCACCACGTGGGGCGCCCGGGCGGTCCGCGAGGCCGCCACCGGCAGCGGTCCGGTCTGGCCGTCGCTCGGCGTCTGCCTGGCGATCAGCCTCGGTTGCCTGGCGGTCGGCGCGCTGATGATGACGTACGTCGAGCGGCGGGCACGGGCCGCCGCCACGCTGGCGCTCGCCTGAGGAGGGGACGATGAGCGACCTGTTCCGCCTGGTGGGCACCGGTGGCGTGATCGCCTACCGGGCGCTGTTCAACTGGACCACCCCGTCGATGTTCGTCGGCACCCTACTCGTCGGGCCGCTGTTCCAGCTGCTCTTCTTCGCGTACCTGGGCCGGCAGCTCGGGGTCGCCGACGACCGCTTCTACATCGTCGGGAACGCGGTGCTCGCCGCCTCGCTGGCGGGTGTGTTCGGCGGCACGATGGCGGTGTCGAACGAGCGGCGCTTCGGCACCCTGGGGCACGTGCTGCTGTCGCCGCGCAGCCGCACCGCGGTCTTCCTCGGCCGGGTCCTGCCGTACGCCGGAAACGGCCTGCTCATCGCGGTGACCACGCTGACCGCGGCGGCGCTCCTGCTCGGCCTTCGGATACCCGCGTCGGCGCTGCCGGCCCTGCTGCTCACCCTCGCCGTGGCGGCCCTGTCCTGCGGCTTCTTCGGGCTGACCCTGGGCGCGGTGGGCCTGCGGTTCCGTGACGTGTGGCTGGTCTCCAACGTGTCGGTGGCCCTGCTGCTCCTGCTCACCGGCGTGAACGTGCCGGCCGCCGACCTGCCGGTCGGCATGCGGGTGGCGGGCCAGCTCCTCCCGATCACCCACGCGGCCGAGGCGGCCCGCCGCCTGTCCGCCGGCGACGGCCTGTCCGCCGCGGCGGGCCCGCTCGCGGCCGAGGCAGCGGTGGGCCTCGGGTACGCGCTCCTGGCCGCCGCCCTCCTCAAACTCTTCGAAGCCGAATCCCGCCGCCACGCCTCCCTGGACACCCTGTAACCCCCACCCCCGGTCGGCGTGATCATGGAGTTGGCGGGTGATTCGATCTCCATTCCACCCGTCAACCTCATGATCGTCGGCGGTGGGTGGGTGGGTGGGTGGGTGGGTGGGTGGGTGGGTGGGCGGTGGGCCCGGGTGGGGGTGGGCGGGGTCACAGGGCCGAGCCGTCACGCCGGCGACCGCCGTCCCGTCGAGCGGGTGAAACGCACCGAGCAGGGAGGTTGTCATGCAGCGGATGAACACGGCCGAGGTGGCGCCGGAGGCGTACCAGGCGGTGCTGGGGCTGGAGAAGTACGTCCGGGCGAACGTCGAGCACACCGTGCTGGAGCTGGTGAAGCTGCGGGCGTCGATGCTGAACGGCTGCGCGTTCTGCGTCGACATGCACAGCCGGGACGCCCTCTCGTCGGGCGAGTCGAGCCGGCGGCTGTTCGCCGTCGCCGCCTGGCGCGAGGCGCCGTTCTTCGACGAGCGGGAGCGCACCGCGCTGGCGCTCACCGACGCCGTCACCAAGCTCGGCGAGCACGGGGTCACCGACGACGTGTGGGACGCGGCGGCCAAGGTGTGGTCCGAGAAGGAACTCGCGGACCTGGTGATGGCGATCGCGACGATCAACGTGTGGAACCGGATCGCGGTCACCACCCGGGCGCAGCCGCCCGCGGAGGTCTGAGCGGCGGACCCGACGGCGGCCGGTGCGGGATGCGCACCGGCCGCCGTCGTCGGTGCGGTCAGGGAGCCGGCGGGTACGCCGTCCGCCAGCTCGGGACGGAGCGATCAGGCCGGCTCGGAAAAGCCGACCAGGCCGGCCCGGGACGGGCGATCAGCCCAGCTCGGGGAACCAGAGCGCGATCTCGCGCTTCGCGCTGTCCACGGAGTCGGACGCGTGCACCAGGTTCTCCCGGTTGGACAGCGACAGGTCACCCCGGATGGTGCCGGCGGCGGCCTTGCGGCCGTCGGTGCTGCCGAGCATCCCGCGGACGACCTCGATGACCTGGTCGCCGGAGAGCACCAGCGCGACCAGCGGACCGCCGGTCATGAACGCCTTCAGCGGCGGGTAGAACGGCTTGTCGACGTGCTCGGCGTAGTGCTGGTCGGCGAAGTCGCCGTCCATCGTCCGGGTCTCCATCGCGTCGATCCGCAGCCCCTTGCGCTCGAACCGGGAGATGATCTCGCCGACCAGCCCGCGGCTGACCGCGTCGGGCTTGATCAGTACGAGCGTGCGTTCGTCCGGGCTGCTGCTGGACACGCTGGGTTCCTCCTGTGCGCGGAAGACGGTCGGGCTGGGTACGGTCAGCGTAGCGACCCGGTCCCGGCGCCGGGACGGCGGCCGGTCTTTCCCCGGTGGCCGGTCCGGCCTAGCCTGGCCCTGACCCCCGGGAGGTCCACAGTGGCGAATGGCGGGAACCGGCCCATCGCGCCGGTCCGCAAGCTGGTCGGCGCGGTGCTGGGCACGGTGGCCACCTTCGTGGTCCTGTTCGGTCTGGGCATGACCAGTTGGGCGATCGTGGCGCTCGGTGTCGCGCTGCTGGTGCTGGCGATCGCGCTGGCCACGGTCCGTGCCGGGGGGCGCACCTGGGTCATCGGCGAGGGGCATGTGCACAGCGTCTCCGAGCCGCCCACCCAGTACGCCTTCGGCCGGTGCGAGCTGCAACTCGTCATCGACGCGCCGGGCCTGCCGCCGAGATCCAAGAAGATCATCGACCCGCGGGTGCCGGTCGCGAAGTGGCCCGCGCCGGGCCAGACCCTGCCGATCCGCGTCGCCCTCGACGACCAGCGGCACGTCCGGGTCCTCTGGGACGAGGTGCCGACGCACGCCGAGACGGCCGCCGTCATCGCCGACCTGCCCCCCGAGTACGCGGACACCGAGCCGGTGGAGGAGGTGCTGATCCGTCAGGAGGCGCCGCCGTGGGCCGACCGGACGCCGGAGGACGACTTCCGCGACCCGTACGGCGACCCGTACGCGAGCCCCTCGGTTGACCCCGTCGCGCCACCCGCCGAGCGGGAGACCGTGGTCGTGCACCAGGTTCCGGGCGGACCGAAGGTGGTGGAGGGCACGCTCGTCGAGCCGCCCTCCAGCGACCTGCCCCGGCGGGCGTCCACCCCGACCCCCCGTCCCCCCGCCGACGAGGCGCTCGACCCGCTCGGCGGGACGCGGTTCGACCCGCCGGCCGACCGGTACGAACCGGTGGTCGACGCGCCCCGCACCGGCGAGCCGTACTCGCCGCCGGCCGACGCGCCGGAGCCACCTCCCGCCCGCGGTTTCCGGGTGCCCTCCCCGGCGGATCCGCTGGACCCGCTGGATCTGCCGCTGGACGACCCGCCCGCACCGCGCGCCGACGAGGCGGTGCCGCCGGACGGCCTCGACGAGGCGATCTTCGGCGAGGCGGCCGGCGACCCGCCGATCGCCGGGGTGGGGCTCACGCTGCTGGTCACCGACCTGTCACGGTCCCTCGCCTTCTACCGGGACCTCGGCTTCACCGAGGTCGACCGGGGTTCGGGCAACGCGGTGCTCGCCTCCGGGTCGACCCGGCTGGTGCTGCGTGAGGTCACCGAAGCCGCTCCGATCAGCCGTCGGCTGGTGCACGTCAACCTCGAGGTGGACGACATCGAGGCGGCGTACGCGCGGCTGCGCGAGTCGGGGGTCCGCTTCACGTACGCGCCCCGGGTGGTCAACCGGGGCACGAAGCTGGAGGTCTGGGCGGCCGCCTTCCGCGACCCGGACGGCCACGGCATCGCCCTGACCCAGTGGCGGGAACGCGCCGACGCCTGACCGCCGGACGGGCTGCGCCGAACGCCCCACCGGGCCGGGGTGCCGACCCGACGCCGGGCCGCCCACCCGCAGCCGCCGCACGGCCGCGCTCATCCGCCGCCCGGCCGCCGTCGCCGGGGACTGGGCCGGCCGCGCCCGTCAGCTCAGGATCACCCGCCGCACGTGCAGGGCGTACGCCCAGACCAACGCGAAGATGATCCCCAGGACCAGCAGCGACCAGTGCAGCAGCCCGGCGAGCAGGAGCAGCCCCTGCAGCACGGTGCCCGCGTGCCACGCCCACGGGCGGCGCATCAGCCCGGCCAGCAGCACCGCCGCCACCGCCAGGGCCAGCACGGCGGCGACCGCGGCACCGCTCAGCCCGCCGCCGACCACCCGGATCGGCTGGATGGCGAGCACCAGCACCAGGGCCTCCAGGATCAACGTCCCGGCGCCCAGCCCACGGACCGCCCGCTCCGGGTTGCGCAGACCGGACCGCCGCGGCACCCGACCCGGCTGCTCGGCGGACCCACGTACCGGCGCCCCACCCGACTGCTCGGCGGACCCACCGGGCTGTGCCGGCGGCCCGCCCGGCTGCTCGGCGGGCCCGCCCGGCTGCTCGGCGGGCCCGCCCGGCTGCTGCGGCCCGGTCATCGCTTCAGCAGCCGGCGGGCGTCGGCCACGGTCACCACCGACCCGGTGATCAGCACACCGACGCCGGCCAGCTCGCCCGGCACGTCCTCCTCGGCCAGCGCCACCGCCGCCTCGATCGCGTCCGGCATCTCCTCGGCCACCTCGACCCGGTCCGGGCCGAACACCTCGGCGGCCAGCGCCGCCAACTCCCCCGCCGGCATCGCGCGGGGCGAGCTGTTGCGCGTCACCACCACCTGGTCGACGACCGGTTCCAGCAGCTCCAGCAGGCTGGCCGCGTCCTTGTCGGCGAGGACGCCGAGCACCGCCACCAGCTTGCTGAACGCGAACTCCTCCTGGAGGGCCGTGACCGTGGCGGCCATGCCCTGCGGGTTGTGCGCGCCGTCGAGCAGGACGGTCGGCGCGGTGCGGACCCGCTCCAGCCGACCCGGTGAGCTGGCCGTGGCGAAGCCCTCCCGTACCGTCTCGACGTCGAGCTGGCGGCGGGCCCCGGCGCCGAGGAACGCCTCGACCGCCGCGAGCGCCACCGCCGCGTTCTGCGCCTGGTGGGCGCCGTGCAGGGGAACGAACACCTCCTCGTACACGCCGCCCAGCCCCTGCAGGGTGAGTACCTGCCCGCCGACGGCGACCGCCCGGCGCAGCACCCCGAACTCCGAGCCCTCCCGCGCGATGGTCGCGCCGACCTCGGCGCAGCGTTCGAGGATCGGCCGGGCCGCCGCCTCCTCCTGCGCGGCGGAGATGACCGTCGCGCCCTTGTGGATGATGCCGGCCTTGTGCAGCGCGATGTCCTCGACCGTGTCACCGAGCCACTCGGTGTGGTCCAACCCGATCGGCGTCAGCACCGCCACACCGGCGTGGATCACGTTCGTCGAGTCCTCGGCGCCGCCGAGCCCCACCTCGACCACCGCGACGTCGACCGGGGCGTCGGCGAACGTGGCGAACGCCAGCGCCGTGGTCATGTCGAAGTAGGTCAGGGGCTCCGTCGACCGCTCGTCCACGAGCTGCGCCAGCGGCGCCACCTCCCGGTACGTGGCGGTGAACCGCTCCTCGCTGACGGGCTCGCCGTCCAGGCTGATCCGCTCCCGGACGGTCTCCAGGTGCGGGCTGGTGTAGCGGCCGGTGTGCAGCCCGAAGGCCCGCAGCAGAGAGTCGATCATGCGGGCCGTGGACGTCTTTCCGTTGGTGCCCGTCAGGTGGATCGACGGGTACGCGCGCTGCGGGCTGCCGAGCAGGTCCAGCAGGGACTCGATCCGGTCCAGCTCGAACACCATGCGGGTGAACCCACGGCCGGCGAGTTCGGCCTCGACGGCGGCGAAGTCGTTGCGATCGGTCACGAGGGCAGCGCCTCCAGAGCGGCGTCGATGCGGGCCAGGTCGGCCTCGGCGGTCGCCAGCCGGTCCCGGATCTTCTGGACCACCGGCTCCGGGGCCTTACCCACGAACGCCGGGTTGTCCAGCTTCGCCCGGGCCTGCGCGGCCTCCTTCTCGGCCGCGGTGCGGTCCTTGGTGAGCCGGGCCCGTTCGGCGGCCACGTCGATCGAGCCGCGCGTGTCCAGCGCGACGCTCACCTCACCGGGCATGGTGAGGGTGGCGCTCGCCTGGAAGCCGTCGCCGGCGTCGTCGAGGCGGACCAGCGACCGGATCAGCAGCTCGTGCCCGGCGATGCCAGCGTCGGCCAGCCCGTCGAGCCGCGCGACGACCCGCTGCGTCGGCCGCAGCCCCTGGTCGGAGCGGAACCGGCGGATCTCGGTGACCACCCGCTGGAGGGTGGCGATCTCCGCCTCGGCGGCGTCGTCGACCAGCGCCCGGTCGGCCACCGGCCAGGACGCGGTCACCACCGTCTCGCCGCCGGTCAGCGCCGTCCACAGCTCCTCGGTGACGAACGGGATCACCGGGTGCAGCAGCCGCAGCAGCTGGTCGAGCACGTGCCCGAGGACGCGCCGGGTGGCGTCGGCGGCGGGACCGCCGGCGGCCAGCACCGGCTTGCTCAGCTCGACGTACCAGTCGCAGACGTCGTCCCAGGCGAAGTGGTAGAGCAGGTCGCAGACCTTCGCGAACTCGTACGCCTCGAACTGCTCGTCCACCTCGGCGGTGACGTGCGCGAGGCGGGACAGGACCCACCGGTCGACGGTCGACAGCTCGGTCGCGGCCGGCAGCGGGCCCTCGGTGTGCGCGCCGTTCAGCAGCGCGAACCGGGTCGCGTTCCACAGCTTGTTGCAGAAGTTCCGGGAGCCCTGGCACCACTCCTCGCTGACCGGCACGTCGCCACCGGGGTTCGCGCCCCGGGCCAGGGTGAAGCGGGTGGCGTCGGCGCCGAAGCGGTCGATCCAGTCCAGCGGGTCCACGACGTTGCCGAACGACTTCGACATCTTCTTGCCGTGCTCGTCGCGGACCATGCCGTGCAGCGCGACGACGTCGAAGGGCTGCCGGCCGTCCATCGCGTACAGGCCGAACATCATCATCCGGGCGACCCAGAAGAAGAGGATGTCGTACCCGGTGACGAGGACGCTGGTCGGGTAGAACTTCGCCAGCTCAGGGGTCTGCTCCGGCCAGCCGAGGGTGGAGAACGGCCACAGGCCGCTGGAGAACCAGGTGTCCAGGACGTCCTCGTCCTGGCGCCAGCCCTCGCCGGTCGGCGGCGCCTCGTCCGGCCCGACGCACACGATCTCGCCGTCCGGCCCGTACCAGACCGGGATGCGGTGACCCCACCAGAGTTGGCGGGAGATGCACCAGTCGTGCATGTTGTCGACCCAGGCGAAGTACCGCTTGGCCAGCTCGGCCGGCTCGATCTTCACCCGGCCGTCGCGGACCGCGTCGGCGGCCGCCTTCGCCAGCGGTGAGGTGTTGACGAACCACTGCAACGACAGCCGGGGCTCCACCGTCGTACGGCAGCGCGAGCAGTGACCGACCGCGTGCACGTACGGCCGCTTCTCCGCCACGATCCGGCTCTGCTCGCGCAGCGCGGCCACGATCGCCGGCCGGGCCTCGAACCGGTCCAGGCCCTGGAACGGGCCGTGGGCGGTGATGACTCCCCGCTCGTCCATGATCGTGAGCGAGGGCAGGTTGTGCCGCTGGCCGATCTCGAAGTCGTTGGGGTCGTGCGCCGGCGTCACCTTGACCATGCCGGTGCCGAACGACGGGTCGACGTGCTCGTCGCCGACGATCGGGATCCGGCGCCCGGTCAGCGGCAGCTCGACCTCGGTGCCGATGAGGTGCTTGTACCGGTCGTCGTCCGGGTGCACCGCCACCGCGGTGTCGCCGAGCATCGTCTCCGCCCGGGTGGTCGCCACCACGACCTCGTCGCTGTACCGGATCGAGACCAGCTCACCATCGTCGTCGGTGTGCTCCACCTCGATGTCCGACAGGGCGGTCAGGCAGCGCGGGCACCAGTTGATGATCCGCTCGGCGCGGTAGATCAGGCCGTCGTCGTACAGCTTCTTGAACATGGTCTGGACGGCGCGTGACAGGCCCTCGTCCATGGTGAAGCGCTCGCGGTCCCAGTCGACGGAGTCGCCCAGCCGGCGCATCTGGCCGAGGATCGCGCCGCCGGACTCGGCCTTCCACTGCCACACCCGCTCGACGAACGCCTCCCGGCCCAGGTCGTGCCGGGACAGTCCCTGCGCGGCGAGCTGCCGCTCCACCACGTTCTGGGTGGCGATGCCGGCATGGTCCATGCCGGGCAGCCACAGCGCCTCGTAGCCCTGCATGCGCTTCCGCCGGACCAGCGCGTCCTGCACGGTGTGGTCCAGGGCGTGCCCCATGTGCAGGGAGCCGGTGACGTTCGGCGGCGGGATGACGATCGTGAACGGCGGCCTGTCGCTGTCCGCCGACGCGCGGAAGTGGCCGGCGGCTACCCAGTGCTCGTACCGTCGCTGCTCTACCTCGCCGGGCTGGTACTGGCCGGCAAGGGTGGGGGCGTCGGGGCGTCGGGCATCCAGTCTCTCGGTCACCCTGAAAGTCTACGGAGAGCTTCGACGGACCCGACGTGCGCCACCGGTGCTTCGCGTACGGTGTCGGCTATGTCCGACGCACATCTCACCGAGCGGCCGGTCGACGACGCGCCCGAGCCGGTCGAACTGACCGACGAGCCGATCCGCCTCGGCGCCGGGGCCCCGGAGGGGACCTCCGAGCGGCGGCCGGGCCGGTCGCGGCGGCGACGGGTGGCGTGGCTGCTCGCGGCGGCCGTCGGGCTCGCCGGCGTCGGAGCCTTCGGCACCGCCGGCTGGCGGATCGCGCAGCAGAAGGACGCCGACATCGCCAGCCCCGACCGGGTGGCCGGGCTGACCCGCGACGACAGTGAGCGGGCCCGCAGCACCGCGGACTACCTGCGCAGCGGTTTCGCCGCCGACGTCGAGCTGGAGCGCAGCTTCGGCACCGTCTACCGGGACCCGGCGAACGAGCGCCGCTCGGTCCTCATCTTCGGCGGGACCACCCTGCTGTGGCAGCCCGAGCGCGACCTGGACAGCCTCTTCGACCTGATGACCGACGAGACCGGCCGGGTCACCGGCCTGCGCGAGGTCCCTGCGGGCCGGCTGGGTGGCGTCCTCAAGTGCGGGACGACCAGCGGGGAGGGCGGCGACTTCGCGGTGTGCGGTTGGGCCGACCACGGCAGCGTCGTGATGGCGATGTTCCCCGACCGGTCGGTCGGGGAGGCGGGCAACCTGCTGCGCAGCATGCGCGAGGAGATGCAGACCCGGGACTGACCGCGGGCACCGTCGCGGGCGGGCACCGCGCGGCCGCGCCGGCTCCGCGCCGGTGCGGCCTTCCCCAGGAGTACGCACACCGCGTCCCGCCGTGCGCCACGCGGCCCGCCACCCGCCGTCCCCATCGGCGGCGCCGTGATCATGCCGCCGGAAGCAACTTCGGGGAAGATGTCGCCTCACTGCAGGGTGAGGCAGCGTCTTCCCCGAAGTTGCGGCCGCGCGCGGCGGTGGCATGGCGGGGAGTTCGGGGTGGGTTTCCGGGGCGGAAACGCGTTCAGGGCCACCCAGTTGGGCGGCCCTGAACGGGAAAGATGTCCGGCGGTGTCCTACTCTCCCACACCCTCCCGAGTGCAGTACCATCGGCGCTGGAGGGCTTAGCTTCCGGGTTCGGAATGTTACCGGGCGTT